>NZ_CAMHZN010000005.1:0-155215 GCF_946190335.1 Streptococcus mitis | reverse complement strand
TACCATAGTCCGTACGGGATTCGAACCCGTGTTACCGCCGTGAAAAGGCGGTGTCTTAACCCCTTGACCAACGGACCAGAGTTATTTTCAACTCTTACTATTATACCGACTTTTTAGTTTTTGTCAACATCTTTTTTAAACTTTTTTAATTAATTTTACAACTGCTTCCGTTCGAGCAGTGTGTGGGAACATATCGACCGACTGGATATAATGAAGATCATAGACTTCTACTAAGCGCACTAAATCACGAGCCAAGGTCGAAACATTGCAAGAAATATAGACCATTTTTTCTGGTACATAGGTAAGAATTGTATCTAATAACTTATCATCCAGACCTGTACGTGGCGGGTCCACAATCAGAGCATCTGCTCGGTATCCTTCCTTGTACCAACGAGGAATAATCTCTTCTGCCGTTCCAGCTTCGTAATGTGTGTTGTCAAATCCCATTCTTTTAGCATTTCGCTTGGCATCTTCAATAGCTTCTGGAATAATATCCATACCTCTTAGTGTTTTAACTTTCTTTGCGAAGGCAAATCCAATCGTACCAACTCCACAATAAGCATCAATCAAATGATCTTCTTTAGTAACATCCAAGGCTTTTACTGCCTCGTTATAAAGTACTTCTGTTTGTTCAGGATTTAGTTGATAGAAAGCTCGAGGGGATAGTGAAAATTCATAATCAAGAACACCTTCTTGAATACTCTCTTCTCCCCAGATAATCTCTGTCTTTTCACCATAAATCTCACTGGTTTTAGCTGTATTTGTATTCACAGCTACTGTCACAACTTCTGGAAAATCTTTAACTAAGTCTTTTACTAGTTGGATTAAATTAAGCTGACGATTTGTAACAATAATAATCTGAACCTGTCCAGTCTTTCTTGCTCGTCGAACCATTATAGTTCTAACACCTAGAATTTTTCTCTCATCCGTGATTGGAATTTGGTGAAAAGTAAGTAATTCTGCTAGACGATTAGCAATCACTTGGGTTCCCTTGTCTTGTACCAGGCAGTCTTTCAACTCTACTAAATAGTGAGAATTTTGTGCATATAAGCCCGCCTTGACCTGATTCTTAAATTTTCGAGTCTGAAATTGTAACTTGGCACGGTAGTACTTTGGTTCCTGCATACCAATAGTTGGACGGATTTCATAGTTTTCATATCCTGCAGGAGCAAATTTTTTCAGTGCTTGATGAAGCAAGTCCGTCTTGAACTCCAGTTGCTTATCATAATGCAGGTGCATGATTTGGCAGCCTCCACACTCATTATAAATAGTACAAGCTGGCACAACTCGGAATTTAGACTTCTTGTTGACCTTCAGTAATTTTGCCTCAACAAAGTTACGTTTAATAGAAGTAATCTGACAATAGATATCTTCTCCTTTTAGGGCTCCAGGTACAAAGACTAATGTTTTTTGGTAAAAGCCGATTCCCTCACCATTAATTCCCATGCGCTTGATTTTTAATGGTATTTTTTGTTTCACTTTCAGATTCATACCCCTATCTTATCACATTTTGAGTTATAATAGAACTATGAAAATCACAAAACTTGAAAAGAAAAAAAGACTCTATCTGATGGAGCTTGATAATGACGACAAATGCTACATTACTGAAGATACAATTGTTCGTTTTATGTTATCAAGAGATAAGGTTATAAGCCAAGAAGAATTGAAAGAGATTCAGGACTTTGCCCAATTTTCTTACGGTAAGAATCTAGCTCTCTACCACCTATCCTTTAAAGCGCGCACTGAAAAAGAAGTCAGAGAATATCTGAAAAAATACGATATTGATGAAAACATAGTTTCTCAAGTCATTGATAATCTTAAAGAGGATAATTGGATTAATGATAGCCAGTACACTTATGCTATCATCAATGCCAATCAACTTTCAGGAGACAAGGGGCCTTATGTACTGACTCAGAAACTAACACAAAAAGGGATTTCAAAATCCACTATAGAAGAGAACTTGAAAGAATTTGATTTTTCTGAAGTTGCTCAACGTGTAGCGAATACACTATTGAAAAAATATGAGGGAAAGCTTCCAACTCGTGCCTTGCAAGATAAGATCATCCAAAATCTGACCAACAAAGGATTTTCCTATCCTGATGCTAAAGTTGCCTTTGACGAGTTGGATAGTCAAGTTGACCAAGAAACGACTCAGGAACTCATCTTCAAGGAACTTGATAAGCAATATGCTAAGTATGCTCGAAAGTATGAAGGATACGAACTTAAACAGCGTTTAACTCAAGTTTTAGCTCGAAAAGGCTACGATTTTTCGGATATAGCAAGCGCTCTCAGAGAATATCTTTAATATTTTCATGTAAAATTCACAGATTTTAGGTAATTTTATGGTACAATAGTAAACGATAAACTTATAAATTGTAGAAAGTTGGTTAGTTATGAAGCTTCCAAAAGAAGGCGACTTTATTACAATTCAAAGTTATAAGCATGATGGGAGTCTCCACCGAACTTGGCGGGACACCATGGTACTAAAAACAACAGAAAACGCCATTATTGGTGTCAACGATCATACACTGGTTACCGAAAGTGATGGTCGTCGTTGGGTCACTCGAGAACCGGCTATTGTTTACTTTCACAAGAAATATTGGTTTAATATCATTGCCATGATTCGCGATAATGGAATTTCCTACTATTGCAATATGGCTAGCCCCTACTATCTGGATGAAGAAGCACTGAAGTATATTGATTATGATTTGGATGTTAAAATTTTTACAGATGGGGAAAAACGTCTCTTGGACGTTGAGGAGTATGAGCGTCACAAACGCAAAATGAATTATTCTGATGACTTGGACTATATTTTAAAAGAACATGTCAAAATTCTTGTTGATTGGATTAATAATGGACGTGGTCCTTTCTCAGAAGCCTATGTAAACATTTGGTACAAGCGCTATGTAGAACTAAAGAATCGGTAAAGTTGTCAAAGGTCAGGAACAAAATCCTGACCTTATTTTTTGGTAGTGTAAAATAAATTGTGTAAACACAAAAAGAAATAAATCCATTATAGCAGAGTTACAACACATTACTAGAAAGAGATTTATGCAGAATTCGTAAAATATATAAAACAAATAGATATACTGTTATTTTTTAATGTCTTTATTCCTTGTAAGTTTACAACAAACTTATATCATTTCATACAAAAAATACGAAAATGATTAGTATAAAAAATACAGGTCAACTTCGTATCAAATAATTTATTTTTTGTATTTCCACCTAACATCAATCATTTAGTACAACATTTTAAAAACAATATCTTTACAGAGAAAATGCTATTTAATCTACCAACTCATTTAATCGTTTTTGAAAATATAAAGCAATACTTTTAGATTCAATAAACTCAAAATATTTTATGACATTGTTCATTTGTTTAATTCCAGATTCTTTAGATTCAGTCAGATATATTTTATATCCTTCTACAAATTTGAATGTAGATTTTTCAAAAACTTTTGTGTCATCTTTTAATAATTTCTTTAATTTCATTTCAAAGTAGTCTGCATATATTAGATGTGAATTTTCAAGGCAACAGAACCAAAAATTTAAACAAGCTGACACAACTAAATTTCTATTCTTACCGATTTTTTCGTAATAATGTGTACGCTCTAGTATTTCTTTTCCGACCATGTAAATATAATCTATTTCAAAAAGATGATATAAATTACCAATCAGCGTTATATCATAGAACTCCCATCGTTCTTTCTGAAATAAATAGTCATATACTAAATTTAGATCATCTCTACTAACTACATAATTACAATCTATCTGATTTAATAATCCCTGGACCATTATTGTATTTATTTTATGAGTTTTTTCCCCACTCTTCTCAAAAATTTTTTGTTGCTCATTTTTTATTACCTCCAATCCTTTAGTATTCAAACTATAAAAATTCGGAGATAAATTAACCAAAAAATCATCAAGCTCCGTTCTTTTATAATGTTCTAGGTGATTACAAAAATTCTCTATCGAAACATTGATATTTGATAATAATTTAAAGAACGTTGAAAGAGAAATTTCATTTTCTCCTCTTTCAAATCTAGAAAGTTGAGATTTTGATATAGAATCAGCTGCAGCATACTCTAAAGAATATCCGTTTAATTTTCTAAAATATCGAAAAGCTTCTCCATAATTTTTCACAATTTCGTTCCCTTAACTTTCTTTTCTAGCGATAAACATACCATATTCTTTAGGAATGATCAACATACCATTATTAAACTCACTTTCCAATCTTTTACGTATTATTTCCTCTTCTAGTGAGCCTATTTCTGAAATTCCTTTAAACGATTGGATGTATTTAACTAGGTTATCTATACTAGTTACCTGTAACTCATCATCATAGAGTAATGTATCGACAGAGTTAAAATACCTACTCAGGTACCTTTTACCATTTTGTAAAGTAAACGTTTTATTTTCTAAATCTTGATTAACCTCATCTTTAAATAAACTTGCCAAATAATTTACAACTCCATTTTCACCAAATGTAGCACAGTAAAAAATTCCTCCGGTTTTTAAGACCCTATTTACCTCAGAGAGAGCTTTAGGAATATCATTCACATGATGTAAAAGCATATTAGCAATAACAATATCAAACGTTTCATTCTCAAAAGAAATCTTTTGAATATCCATTATCTCATAGTTGACATTGTCTCTATTTCCAATCACTGACTTCGTTGTTTTTACCATATCTTTAGAAAAATCTGTAACAACCAACTGCTTCATTTTATCTATAGAATCACTATTACTTTTCCACAGTTCTCCTGTACCACATCCCAATTCTAGAACCTTTACTTCATCAGTGATTTGGTAGTTAGAAAATATCCAATTATTAAATCCCAATTTATTTTTTGAATACTTCTTATGCAATTCTACTCGAATATCAAGATTATCATGACTTTTATATTGTTCAATTACTTTATCAATCATTTTAAATGACCTCCACTCTATAATTTGACATTATATCACAAGAATAAAGATAGTGTTAAATAAGTTGTATAAATGCAAAAAGGAATATTCCGTTATAGCAGAGTTGTAACACATTTCTATAAAGAAATTTATTCCTACAACTCAGTTTGGCATGCTTAACTTCCTAACTCAAAAACAAAGCATCGATTAATTTATCTGTTCTTCTTTTGAAACAGATTTGAACTGATAATTGCTCGTTCTAATTTAAAAAGCTCTTTTGAGCAAAACTTCATTTTTTTAAGAGTCCAAGGCTTGTTGAAGACTCACAAGCCTTGGACTAGAAATTCAAAAATTGGTCCAACAATTTCTGTCTATCGCTTTTCTACTAGCAAAAAACCTACCTTGAGGCAAGTTTTCATTTATATATCTAATTTTGTAACTGTAAATTTGATATGGGAATAGTCTTTTTCAACATCCTTATCCAGCAAGAACGCTGTGGCGTCCTTCTTAACTTGAACCAGGTCAATATTCTGAGCCTGGGCTGCATAGACGCATCCACAATAACATTGACGATAGATATCATACTCTTCACACATCTCTACTGAACGTTTGTAGCCTTGATTTTTCTTGAAATCACTTGGAAGATAGTGGGTGGTGTAAATCTTTTGCACATCAATTCCGATGTTGTTGATGGTTTGAGAATTCTTATGAGGACTGATGGTTAAAGCCGAACCGAAGTAGTCAAAGCCTAAATCCATAGCCACTTGAGCTGTCTTATCCAGTCGGTAGTCAAAGCAAACCTTGCAACGGTCGCCTCCTTCTGGCTCTTCTTCCAGTCCTCTGACTAACTTACGATATTCATTTGGTTCGTAGGGAGCTTCTAGATACTGGACCGTATTTCCTGTCCGCTCATTAAAATCACTGACAAATTTCTTGGTAACATAGGCTCGCTTATGGTATTCTGCCTTGGGATGGATATTAGAATTGGCAAAATAAATGGTCACGTCTGCATACTTAGTCAAATATTCTAGAGTATAGGTACTGCAAGGGGCACAGCAAACATGCATGAGAATAGTTGGCCGTTGCTCATTTTTCTCCCATACTTGTACCATCTTCTGCATGACACGGTCATAATTAATCTTCTGATTGGGGTTCATCTTGCTCAGAATTTCTTCTACATCGATCATGTTCTTCTCCTTTTTCTAGTCTTATTTTATCATATAAGTTAGGAGAGCTCAAATCTATTTAGAAGTGAATAGCATAAAAAGGAGGAATAGCCATTCCCTCCTTTTATGTTTTTTATAAGTTGTTTTCTATAGAAAGCTTACATCATCCCACCCATCATGCTTGGATCCATGGTTGGAGCCGGAGCTACTGGTTCTGGTTTATTGGCTACGACTGCTTCTGTTGTCAAAATCAAACTAGCTACAGATGCTGCATTTTGTAGAGCTGAACGGCTAACTTTAACTGGGTCGATGATTCCTTCTTCAATCATGTTGACCCATTCGCCAGTTGCTGCGTTGAAGCCTGTACCAAGCTCAGCATTTTTCAAACGATCGATAACGATAGACCCTTCAAATCCTGCATTGTGTGCGATTTGACGAACAGGTTCTTCCAAAGCGCGGAGAACAATATTGCGTCCTGTTGCTTCATCTCCTATCAATTCCAAATTCGTCACAGCTGGGATGACATTTACAAGGGCTGTTCCACCACCTGCAACGATTCCTTCTTCAACAGCTGCACGAGTAGCGTTGAGGGCATCTTCAATACGGAGTTTCATTTCTTTCAACTCAGTTTCAGTTGCAGCTCCGACCTTAATAACCGCTACACCACCTGACAATTTCGCCAATCGTTCTTGTAATTTTTCACGGTCAAACTCAGAAGTTGTGGTTTCGATTTGAGACTTGATAACTGCAACACGGTGAGAAATAGCTTCAGGATTTCCAGCACCTTCTACGATAACAGTGCTATCTTTGTCCACAGTTACTCTCGCTGCTTGACCAAGAGCTTCAATTGTCGCATCTTTCAACTCAAGACCAAGGTCTTCTGTGATAACTGTTCCGCCTGTCAAGATGGCGATATCTTCGAGCATAGCTTTACGACGGTCACCAAATCCAGGCGCCTTGACTGCTACTACGTTGAAGGTTCCACGAATCTTGTTCAATACAAGAGTTGGAAGAGCTTCGCCATCAACATCATCCGCAATAATCAAGAGTGGACGATTGCTTTGGAGAATACTTTCTAGGAGTGGCAAGATTTCTTGGATATTTGAAATCTTCTTATCAGTAATCAAAATGTATGGATTTTCAAGATCAGCAACCATTTTTTCGCTATCTGTCACCATGTACTGTGAAAGGTAACCGCGGTCAAACTGCATTCCTTCCACAACTTCCAGTTCTGTTTCCATACCACGTGACTCTTCGATAGTGATGACACCATCTTTGCCAACTTTTTCCATGGCTTCAGAGATGTACTCACCAACTTTTTCAGAACGAGAAGACACGGCAGCAACCTGAGCGATAGCTTCTTTGTTGGCAACAGGAATGGCGTTGTTTTTCAAAGCTTCAACTGCTGCTGCAACTGCTGTTTCAATCCCACGACGAATGCCGATTGGATTTGCACCTGCTGTGACGTTTTTGATTCCTTCGCGTACAATTGCTTGGGTCAAAACAGTTGCAGTCGTAGTCCCGTCGCCTGCGATATCATTGGTTTTAGAAGCTACTTCTGATACCAATTTGGCACCCATATTTTCAAAATGATCTTCTAATTCAATTTCTTTGGCAATGGTCACACCGTCATTGGTAATCAAGGGTGAGCCAAATGATTTTTCCAACACAACGTTACGACCTTTTGGTCCCAAGGTTACTTTAACAGTATCTGCAAGGATATCGACACCACGGACCATAGCTGAACGGGCATCTGATGAAAATTTAATTTCTTTTGACATACTTACTTTCTCCTTCTATTCTTCAATGATAGCCAAGATGTTCGCTTCGCCTACGATGATATACTTTTCATCACCATCTTTGACATCAAGACCTGCGTGAGCTTCAACCAAGACACGGTCTCCAGCTTTAACACTTGGAGCAACCAAGTCACCGTTCAAGGTACGAACACCTTGTCCAGTAGCTACAACTTGGGCTGTTTTGGTTTTTTCTTGGGCTGAGCCAGCAAGGACAAAGCCTCCAACAGTTTGTTCTTTTTCTTCTACTTTTAAGACCACACGGTCTCCTAATGGTTTCAACATCTGTTTTCCTCCATGATGAACTACATATTATTAGCACTCTTTATATCTGAGTGCTAATTCATGATTCTATTGTATCACTTGGTCAGAAATAGTCAAGAAAAAAGTCTGACTTTCTGAGGATGAATAGATAAATTTCTTTATCCTAATTTTGCACTTTAATATTGTAGAATTTTAACCAACATGATTTATGGAATTAGTATTTTCGTTAATTCTTTTATAAAAAATACCGAAACTCTAAATCCTTATATTACGCATATATAAAAAACAACGATTATAAACCGTTGCTTTTTTACATACTATTAATATTTCAATCCTGGATTGAAAAATCCTAAGGCTACTCCTACAAGTGCAATAACTACCAATAATAGCATCACCCAATTTGGAGAAACTTTCTTTTTAGCCATCAGCCACCAACATAGAACAATAAAACCTGCTGTTAAGAGACCTGGATAAACACCATCAATTTTTTCTTGTAAGTTTAAAAATGTTTCTCCATCTCCATTTTTCAGCTCTAGCGCCGTAGTGACAGATACCCAAGTTGCTGCAACAGCTCCTATGACCATACCACCAACAACACTAATTGATTTTCTTAGCGCCTGACCTTTAGGACCTACTAAAAATTCTACTGCTTTATCTCCAAGTTCATATCCTTTAAAATAAGCAAAACGCATTCCAAGATAGACTAATAGATTCCATGCAATAATATAGAATATTGCACCAGAAATATTTCCTCCTTTAGAAAGACCTAGTGCTATCCCCAAAAGAACAGGAATTAATGTTCCTACAATAAGTGAATCTCCAATACCTGCAATAGGCCCCATTAGACCAGCTCGCATTCCATTAATGGTTTCACTATCTACGGCATCTCCATTTGCACGCGCTTCTTCCAAACCAGCTGTTATCCCAACTACTAGAGAACCCAACTGCGGCTCAGTATTAAAGAATGCTGTGTATGTTTGCATAGCTTCTTTTTGCTCTTCCTTAGTATCATACATTTCTTCTACAATTGGAAGCATAGAAGTTAAATATCCAAAAGTTTGCATATGTTCTTGAGAAAAACATGTCAGATGTCCATAGAACCAGTGGTGAAATGATTTTGTCAATGTTTTTCTTGATATTTTTTTTCGACTCATTCTAAATATCCTCCTCTTCATCAAATCCCATATCACTGACAACTGCTGTCGTACGGGCAGATTTAATAACTTCTAATTCATAATAAATTACTGCAAAAATTAATGATACAACACCACTTGCTACTAAGTTCAAGCCTAAAGATTTTGCTAACGTGAACCCGACAAAGAAAGGAATAAAGTCTGTTGTTTTTGTAACAATTTGTTTCAAAAGTATTGCAATACCCACACATGGAAGGAGTGCTCCTACAGTAAATAGAGACTTCATTACAAAACCATCCATCGGAAGATATACTTTCATAAGATCAACCATATCTGGTCCAAATTTTGTAATAATCATTGTTGGTAAGAAAGAAAAGATAAAATGTGAAATCCAAGGATATACCCAATCAACAGCATATAACTTCTTAAAATCACCTTTCTCTACAGCTTTCCATCCAATGTGTTGCCAAAGCAAATTCATAGTAGCTGTACCATAGAATAAAACAGTTCCAATTGTTCCAACCGCGGCTCCAATTGGCGCTGCTGCTGCTGCAATCGCTACTTCACCTGAAATATTATTTGCATGAACAAATAGGATAGATAACGGAATTCCGATATAAGAAATTGCCCGTACATCGGCAGATACAGTTCCACCAGGTGTCACTAAGGCAATATATAATACCTGCAAAGCCACACCAACGATTACCCCTGTTGTTATATCTCCTAATATTAAACCTACAATTAAACCACCAACTAATGGACGCCCCAAAGTATAGTTACCAATACTGGATCCCCCCATACCTGGCATCGATGCTAAACTTGCAAACAATCCTAAAAGAGCTGCTTGAATCCAAGAAATTTCCATCATTTTGTCTCCTTATTTCATTATTAAAATCCAAATTTTGATTTAAAATCACTCCAATAGCCAATAGATACATCTGGTAACAATTGGAATCTAACTTTATATCCTGCTTTTTCAATTGCTTCTAGTGCAACTGCTTCCTCTTGAGTAATTGATTGATTATTTCCCAACTTGATAGCACCTGGTCTATCGTTAGCAGGTCCTACAATAATTTCTTTAACATCTCCTGGAATAAAGCCCTGGTCTACTAAAATTTCTTTCATATCAATTGGATTCTTAGTAATCAAAAAATATCTACTATCCGATTCTGTTACTTTAGATGATTTTTCTTTAAACGCTTCCTTTGTCCAAACAAATGTTTTTTTATCTGACGCACCTTTATATGCCTGAATTAAAACCTTATTAGATGCAGCAGCGTCATTTACTGCAATTAATCCATCACATGGATGTTCTTTTGCCCATCTAGTGACTGTTTGTCCATGAATCATTCTATCGTCAATTCGTACAAATGTTACTGCCATAATTTTTTATTCCTTTCCTTATACAACTAAATATCGTCTTCTTCATTAAGATTATCATCCGATCCGACTTCAAATTCCTGTAGAGCTGAGGATGATTCGTTTAATATCGTAGAAACAAGTTCACTTCCGGTCAGAATGTCTTTCATCACCACTGCTGTAAGTGCCATTGTTAAGTTCATACCTCCCAAAATAGTTGCATTCTCTAATTTTCCAAATTCTTCTAATACTGTTGCAACAGTTGTTAAAGGACTTCCCCCAACAATATCTGCTAAAACAAGAACCGAATCATTTTCATCCAGAGATGCAATAACATTCTTGACCTCTACAGAAAAACCTGCAAGACTTTCTCCATCTTTTAAGCCAATCGCTATGACATCATCTACCTTATCCGAAGCAAACATAGAAAGAGATGATTTCAATCCCTCTGCGAGCCCTCCATGACTGACTAATATCAAATACTTCATATTTCCCTCCTTTTATTGATTTTATTCTATCATCCTTATCTTCACTTTATAATTGTTAAATGTCACAAAAGTTTATTGATAAATGTCAATAAAAAAATGACAAATGTCAATAAAGACATCTGCCATGTTCGTATTATTTAAGAAATAATAATCTTGATATCTATTTAAGGGTTCCTATATCTAGTTCTTTTTGTAACTTAATAAGACTACCTTCAATATCCGTGTTATTTTCATCCATAGATAATGCTTCTAATCTTTCTTCTATTCCAACCAATGATTTTGAATCTATTCCTTTTGAAATAGTTGTAATTGAATTTTTCATTATATAATCCAGTGAAGTAGTCGTTAAGGCATTCTGACCAATCATTCCTTTCTTCATCAACTCTTCACTCTTCAAACTAGTTACTACCTCTGGTAATACTGAGCTTCCTTGACCCTTATTAAATAAATTTTGTTGAATTTCACGATTAATTGTTAAAAATTCTATAAACGATACGGCAAGGTTTGAATTGCGAGAACGCGAAGAAACCACGTATAAGGAAGTATCTGTTACAGTAGAACGAATGTCTTCCTTAGTAGTTGGCAATGAAATACATGTCCAGTTAAAATTTGTATATTTGGCCACATGATAAGGAAAAGGTTTATATGTTCGATATTGTGCCAAACTCATTGGATAAAAGGCCACATGCCCTTCATCAAAATCTTTATAGGTTACTTTGTAACGTCCGTTTAATTGATTCAATCCCCTTATATAGGATAAAGCATCCTTCATTTCTGACGAATCTATACGAGGAATACCACTCTCAGAAATAGTAACACCAAAGGCCGCTAGAGATTCTTTCCAACTATATCCTGTTATCCCAAATTGATCAACGATTCCATCTCCATCGGTATCTTTTGTAACTTTTTTACTAATCTCATAGAGATCTTTCTGCGTCCACCCTACTTCAGGAATTTCAATGCCCTCTCTTAAAAGTAAATCTTGATTTACACACATCAACATGGGATTGCTTTCATATGGAAGACCGTATAAATCATCTCCGTATTTTGCTGCCTGCAAAGATACATCATAGAAATTAGAGGCATCTTCTTGAGACAGATAGGAATTTAGTTTTTTTAAAATACCTTTTGATGCAAATAAAGATAATTGGTCGCTTGATAATAGAAATACATCCGGTTCAGAACCTTTTAAAATTTGACTTGAAATCCAATTAGAATACTCCTCCTTAGGAATACCTGAATCATATACAATTTTAACCCCTGGATGAAGCTCTTCAAATTTCTTAATAGCCTCATCTAGTACATAGCTGTTATTCCCTGTAGGAATTCCCCAACTAGAATCAGAATAAAAACCCAGCCTAATAATCTTTATCTGCTTGTTTTCCCAAATAAGAAATAAACTCAAGCAACTTAGCACAAACAGTATCGCTAGAAACAATTGCTTTAATTTCATTTATCCATTTCCTTTGAAAAATTCTTTTGTGTCACACCTGTTTGTACAGCCCATATGGCTAACTGTGTCCTATCTCTCAAATTTAGTTTTGAAAGAATGATAGAAAGGTAATTGCGCACTGTTCCCTCGGATAAAAAAAGATTACTGGCAATTTCCTTATTTGATTCTCCAAATGCCACTTGCTGAATAATTTTCCATTCTGTCAGTGATATATTTTCAATATTCTCTTCCTTCACAGTAATAGAAAAATTGGTCTGTGCCATCTGCGAGAACAATTGAAATACCTTACTAGCTATATTAGGATTAATCATAGCTCCACCTTTATACACTGTCTGAATGGCTTGATATAACTCGTCGGTTGAAACTCCTTTTAATAAATAGCCAGATGCACCATATTTTAAAGCACTAAAAATGAATTCGTCGTCATCAAATGTTGTTAAGATTATAATTTTTATATTTGGAAAAAGTTTTTTGATTTCTTTTGTAGCCAATACTCCATCCATTCTGGGCATTCTAATGTCCATTAAAATTATATCCGGTTTTACAGTCATAATGTTATCCATAGCTTCGATACCATCACCAACGACGGATACAACATCAATATCAGCATATACTGATAAAATGATCTGCAAAGACTCTCTAATTAACGCCTGATCATCTGCAATCATTACCTTTATCATATACTTCACCTCCTATTTTTGGAAAAACTATTTTAGTGTAAAATCCTTCCCTATTTTCAAAATGAATAGAACCACCTAAAATAGAAACTCGCTCTCTCATTTGTTTCAAGCCATACCCAATTTGTAAGTCGTCAAAACCTATTCCATTATCGTGCAAAACTATTATGTTGTTATCCTCACTCATAAAGCGAATGCTCATTTTACTAGCATGTCCGTGACGAACAGAATTTGTCATAGATTCTTGTATAATCCTAAAAATAGTATCTTCCTGCATAACATCTAAATCAATATTCCCCCATTCATATTTTAGATCGACAGAGAGTTTTGATAGAGACTCATACTCACTAATCATTAATATTAGAGCATCTTTTAAACCATTATTTTGCAAAGCTCCTGGTCTTAGTCTATGTAATGATCCCCTAACATCTTTTATCCCCTCTCTAACTGCATTTGAAACATTTTTCAACTGTTCTTTAGCACGGATAGGATGAACATCAATTAGTACAGAAACAGCATCAATCCCTGCTGAAATTCCTGTCAACGCATGACCTAGAGTATCATGAATTTCCCGAGCAATTCTTTTCCTTTCTCGATCTTCAGCGATTTTCTCTGATAACGATATGTAATGATTCAATTCAGTGTTGACTCTAGATAACATTTTAAGCTCTTCCTCAATATTATGGTGCTCTTTAATCACGTATAGGATATAAGACAATAAAGAGATGATGAAAATAATAACGTTTAATGACGTCAATGCATTTTCTAAAAATAACACTACACCTCGTATGGACGATGGGTAAAATTGGATATAGGTAGAAAGAGATGGAACTTTTATAAATAGTGACAAGATTTCATAGTCTGTTAAAAGTAACATTAAAAAACTCAAGAAAATAAAAATAATCCAAGAACGTTTACTATCAGAGTCTTGAAACTCTCTTGAACTATAGAATATATCAGCAAAAACTAATAATATTATTCCATTGTATGACAGATTTTGTGACCATATAACACCAATCATTAATACTATTTCAAACAAATTCCATTTTGAAAAAATTGGCCATTTTTTCTCAGTTGAATACATTTTATAGGTAGATATAAAAATAATACCGACAAAAAAGATAATTGAATACCAAAAAATCTGGTCAGGTGATTTTGAAATATTGTTTAATTCTCCCAATAAGAGTATCATCTGTCCCTTTGAAATTACATAGTTTGTAATCTGTATATACAAAGCTCCATTGTATATAATGGTTAGAAAATTAATTAATAAAAGCAAAATTATAGAGTACTGGACACCTTTTACCTGTTTCATTACTGCCACCCATTAATATCAAACTGAATTATATTATTTTTATCAACAAATTGTACAGGTATAGTATATAATTCTTCAACTTCTTCTTTTTTTACTAATAAATCTATTGTTTCCGATACTTTTCTACCCATATGAGATGGAAATTGAGCAACCGTTCCCGTAACTTCATCTGTTGTAGCTAATAAATGCTTCATATCTGGTGAACCATCTATTCCGTAAATAAGTTTTTTTGAAGTTACTTTCAATTCTTTAATTGCTGCTAAAGCTCCTATAGCTGCTCTATCATTTAAAGCCACTATAGCATCAAATTGTAAACCTTCAGATAACGCATCACCTACAGTAGTCATAGCATACTCTGTTTGACCAACCGTTTCTCTTTCTGAGATAATTTGATAATGTTCTTCTGATTTTATTGTATCCAAAAAACCAGTTATTCTCTGATTAGCTGATAAAGCATCTTTGTGCGTTAACAAAAGAATATGAGCATTTGAGGTACGTTTCATCAAATCCTTGGCAATTAATATCCCAGCATGGTAATTATCAGAAACTATACTCGTATCAACTTTTATATTATTCAACTGACTATCTACTGCTATAACTCTAATTCCAAAATTCTTTGCCCTACTTAACGCTTCTACAATTTGCTCGCTATCACTCTTAACCGGATTAATAACAATAACATTCACTCGCTTCTCTATAAACTCATCAATTTGTTTACTCTGTTTTTCTTCACTCATCTCTGCATCCCGAGTATACAATATCTGACCTTCTGAATCAGAATAGCGTTGAATCTCATTATGTAAATGTCTATAAAATTCACTATTCATCGTCATATAAGTCGCTCCAACTTTTATTTGTCCCGGAATAGGATCTGTCTGACTCACATGAGTATAAATCGCAAAAACAAATACGACTACTGTACAAAATATAATTTTGACGATTGTTCTTGTATATTCTCTACTCATTCCAACCTCCAAAAAGTTTCAACTAGTTCATTGTAACACATTTAGACATTATAAAAAAGCCTGAGAACAACTCAGACTTTTCAATGTTTAAAATGGCAATTCCTCCTCTTCCAAAACCAAATCTGCCAAATCTTGGCCTGCATTATTTTCACGCATGGCACGTTGGGCGCGACTTTCCAAGAGTTGGAATCCTGTCACAAGGACTTCGGTCACATAATTCATCTGACCATTTTTCTCAAAGCGACGGGTACGCAATTCTCCATCAACGGAAATGAGACTACCTTTGGTTGCGTAGCTTGCCAAAGTTTCTGCTAGTCTGCCCCATAGAACCATATTGACAAAATCAGCTTCACGTTCACCGTTTTGGTCTTTGTAACGACGGTTCACAGCGATAGTTGCTCGCGCTACTGACTTGTCATTGTTGGTTTTATGCAATTCTGGTGTAGACGTTAAACGTCCAATCATGATAACTTTATTATACATATTTTTTCCTCCTACTTATCTATTCGTAGGAAATCAAAAAAAGTTACAGAAATTTGTAACTTTTCGAGAAAATTTTTTACTTTTTATGAACCATAAATCCTGTCGCCTGTTGATTGGCCATAATGGTCATATCTGTAATCTGCACACGACGAGGTTGACTGGTCACATAGACTACTGTGTCTGCGATGTCTGGTGCCTGCAAGGCTTCGATTCCCTGATAAACCGTCGCAGCTCGTTCTTTATCACCATGAAAACGTACCGTTGAAAAATCTGTTTCGACAATTCCAGGCTGAATGGTCGTCACCTTGATATCCGTTGCGATGGTATCAATTCGCAGTCCATCCGAAAAGGTCTTAACCGCTGCCTTGGTAGCTGAGTAAACAGCGGCACCCGCATAGGCGTAGATTCCTGCGGTTGACCCCATGTTGATGATATGTCCTTGATTAGCTTTTACCATTGCTGGAAAAAAACAGCGAGTGACTGCCATCAAACCTTTGACATTGGTATCCAACATAGTTAACATATCCAGCTCTTCATAATCCTGATAGGGTGCTAAACCTAGAGCCAGACCGGCGTTATTAACCAAGATGTCAATCTTCCCTATCGTTTCTAGAATACTGGAGCAAACAGTCTTCACCATAGTCATATCCGTGACATCTAGTGGAAAGGTCCAGACGGTTTGATTTGGAAAGACTTCTGCAAACTCCGACTTAAGAGCTTCTAGTCTATCTGTCCGTCGTCCTGTTAGAACGACATTCTCACCCTGCTCCAGATAAGCACGCGCAATTGCTTCACCGATTCCTGATGTCGCTCCTGTAATCACTACATTTTTTGCCATCTTATTTCCTTCTAGCTGGTCTATCAGATATTAACAACTTTTTAGGCAGTCCAGTGTTTAGCTGGATCAAATGGAGTTCCGACAACTTGACCTTCTGATAATTCAATAACACCACGTTTTTGCGGAGCGTTTGGCAAATGCAATTCACGAGGGCTGCACATCATGCCAAAACTCTTCTCACCACGAAGTTCGCCTGGGAAAATGAGATTGCCTTTTGGCATCATTGCTCCAGGAAGAGCCACAATGGTTTTCAACCCAACACGCGCATTAGGAGCCCCTGCAACGATTTGCACTGTCTTGTTACTTGCGACTGCAACTTGGCAGATGTTGAGGTGGTCACTATCTGGATGGGCTACCATCTCAACGATTTCACCAACAACAAACTTAGGTTCCTTGTCATTAACAATTTCTTCTGCAAAGCCTTCTGCCTGCAATGCTTGGTTCAAACGAGCGACTTGCTCATCTGATAAAAAGACTTGACCGCGCTCTGCGATTTCAAATAAACTTGAAACTTCGAAAATATTCCAAGCCACTGTTTCCCCATTCTCTTTGAGAAAAACACGGGCTACCTTGCCTTTGCGTTCTACATCTAGTTTGGCATCTCCGCTATTTTTCACGATGACCATAAGGACATCACCGACATGTTCTTTGTTATATGTAAAAATCATTGTTTCCTTTTTCTCCTATTTCAGTCCTGCTAAAAAATCGTTAATTTGTTGCTTGCTTTTACGGTCGCGGTTAACAAAACGGCCAATTTCCTTGTCCTTTTCTAGAACAACAAGGCTAGGGATTCCGTAAACATCCCAGAGTTTGGCCAAATCCATATACTGGTCTCGGTCCACACGAATAAAGGTGAACTCTGGATTGGTCTCCTCAATTTCTGGCAAGGCAGGATAGATATAACGACAATCGCCACACCAGTCTGCCACAAAAAGGAAGACTTTCTTGCCATCTTTTTCTACTAAAAATGCCAATTCTTCTAAACTTGCTGGTTGTATCATAAGACTTCCTCCTCATAGACCAGGTCTTCATTTTCATAGACAAAGGTATAATGACGGCCATCCTCAAAAATGACGCCACCAACCAAGCTCTCCAGACTACTTTCATAAACTTGAACATAGAGGGTCGCAATTTCCCCCATGTCTGAAAAGTGGTCTCGCACAATCGCTGTCAACTCTTCCTGAGTCTTCATGAGCTTGCGGTCATCTGCAACTTTTTTCGTAGCAAGGGCAAGGCTTCCAATACCTAGCAGAGCCAAGCCTGCCATCCACATTTTTTTAGCTTTCATACCATTCATTTTAACACAAAAAACGCTTCAGGACAAATGAGGAAGCAGCAGAAAAGTAAGTAAAAAGCCTCTTCCTTGCAGGAAAAGGACTTCTTATTCTTATTTCCAAGCACCACCGGCATCTACATAGTAACCATCTGGTGTGTAGGTATTGCGAAGCATCTTACCTGATGAAGCTAGATAATACCATTTGTCGTTGTCTTTGACCCAATCATTCGCAAGCATGGCACCAGAAGAACTTACATAATACCATTCTCCCTTGTCATAAACCCAAGTGCTTGCTTTCATGGCTCCTGAAGTTGATAAATAGTACCACTTGCCTTGATCATAAAACCAGTCACCAGCAATCATAGCTCCTGATGATTTAAAGGCATACCAGTTGCCACCTTGATAGAGCCAAGTTTGATTGAACATGATCCCTTTATCATTCATAAAGTACCAAGTTCCCTTGTCCTTAACCCAAGCATTTTGAACTAATTGTCCTTGTTTTTGATAGTACCACTTTTCACTGTAATCCTTTTTTAGCCAGCTTTCTGCTTTTACAATTGGATAAAGTATTTTGAAGGCTCCTGCCCCCCTGTAGGAATGACTGATAACTCCTGGTTTTTGAAGTTTCAATTCTTCATAGTCGTCTGCCCAAGCAAAGACTTTTTGACCATTGACAGTTTCTGGTAAGGTAGCAGTGTAGGTCTTGGTTTGATAGTCCCATTTTGCATCAAGGTAGGTGTGTTGATCATTTGATTCGTCAATACGGAAGTAACCACTCTTTCCACCGTCATTATATACATCATCTACTACTTTAGTGGACCAGGTCTTTACTTCATTTCCGCTCTTGGCCTCGACCTTGATATCCCCTCTATAGCCATAAGGTACATAGAAATTCAGGTAACGCCCCTCTACACCCATCATAGACTTGTCCTTTTCTTGACCTAGGAAATTGACAGTTTGATCTTGACCATTGAGACTGACCGTCCACTCGATTTTCTCAGTTTTTGGCAAATCCAATACTTTGATATCTACTTCATGGCCATTGTTAAATCGAAGAATTTTGCCATCTTGATACTTAATACCACCCTTGACAACCCATTCTTCTTTCAGCTCGAATGCCTGACCTGAATGAGGAAAAGTCAGTAAAGCTAGACCTGCTAGAGAGAAACCAAATAGTGTGATTTTTTTCATTGTAAATCCTCCTTAACTTTTGTTATGTTAATTATATCACTATGTTTTTAATTTGCAAATATTATCCTAAATATGCAATCAAAAAACCTCTGAGATTCTTCTCAAAGGTTCTGATTTTGCTATTTACTGTTCTCAACAGCTGCAGTAACAAAGGCAGTGTAGAGTTCTTCTGGGCGGTTTGGACGACTTGAAAGTTCAGGGTGATACTGACACGCTACAAAGAATTTATTTTCAGGAATTTCCACAATTTCAACCAAACGATTGTCTGGAGAAACTCCTGAGAAGACAAAACCTGCTTCCTCAAACTGCTCACGGAAGGCATTGTTAAACTCATAGCGGTGACGGTGACGGCGTTGCACCACTTCTTGATTGTGATAAGCAGCTGCTGCCTTAGAGCCACGTTTTAACTTAGATGGATAAAGTCCCAAGCGAAGGGTTCCCCCCATATCCTCAACATCAATCTGATCACGCATGATATCAATGATAGGGTATTTTGTTTCTGGTGCAAGCTCTGCAGAATTGGCACCTTCAAGTCCCAAAACGTGACGAGCAAACTCGATACAAGTCAACTGCATTCCCAAGCAGACACCCAGCATTGGAACATCATTCTCACGCGCATAGCGGATGGCTTGGATTTTTCCTTCCGTACCACGTTGGCCAAAACCACCTGGTACGATGATTCCGTCCGCATCAGACAAGAGTTCTGCCACATTCTCTGCTGTCACATCATTGGCATTGATCCAATTGATTTTCACTTCTGCGTCGTTGGCATAACCAGAGTGTTTCAAGGCTTCGACCACTGAGATGTAGGCATCTTGCAACTCCACATACTTACCGACAAGTGAAATCTTGACTTGTTTCTTGAGGTTCATGACCTTGTCCACCATGGCTGACCATTCTGTCATATCTGCTACTGGAGCGTCTAGTTTCAAATGGTCACAGACAATTTGGTCCATACCTTGTGCCTGCAAGTTCAATGGAATTTGGTAAAGGTGTTCAACATCCAACGATTCGATAACGGCTTCTGGTGCCACATCACAGAACTGGGCCAGTTTATTTTTAATTCCTTGACCAGCTGGCTCTTCTGTACGAATAACCAACATATTTGGCTGGATTCCCAATCCACGCAATTCTTTGACAGAGTGTTGTGTTGGTTTGGTTTTCATTTCACCAGCGGCCTTGAGGTATGGAAGCAGGGTTGTATGGATGTACATAACATTATCCGCACCCACATCTGCCTTCATCTGACGAAGAGCCTCTAGGAATGGCAAGGACTCGATATCTCCAACAGTTCCACCGACCTCTGTGATAATGACATCAGAATCAGTCGTTAGAGCGGCACGCTTGATTTTTTCTTTCAAAGCATCTGTGATATGAGGAATAACCTGAACAGTTGCCCCAAGGTATTCTCCACGGCGTTCTTTACGAAGAACTTCACTGTAAATTTTACCAGTTGTCACGTTGGAATATTTGTTGAGATTGATATCGATGAAACGTTCATAGTGACCCAAGTCCAAATCTGTCTCAGCTCCGTCATCTGTCACAAAAACTTCCCCGTGCTGGTAAGGGCTCATAGTTCCCGGATCGATATTGATATAAGGGTCAAACTTTTGAATGGTTACTTTGAGACCACGATTTTTCAAGAGACGGCCCAGACTCGCTGCCACAATCCCTTTCCCAATAGACGATACCACACCACCAGTTACAAAAATATATTTCGTAGACATAGATTCCTCTTTCTAAAATGCTCAAGGCCTTGTTAACTACGAGGGGACATAGAAAACAAGACCCTACTAATAAGAATAATCTGGAACGACTGCACCAGATTCACAACCAAAATACAAGAAGATAACTTCTTGAAAAAACAAAAATAGCTCCCTAAGAACTAGGGAGCCCCGACCTCTAAAAGAGGTGCCCGAACAATATGATACCTAAAAATAGGAAAATTGTCAATAGCTAACTTTTATTCCTCGACGTTTTCAGAATCATCGTCTGAAAACTCGTCGTCTTCTTCGTTGAGATCCACGTCTTCACCCAAGTCATCTGGGGCGATTTCGTTGATTTCTGCATCATAAGCTTCCACTTCGTTTTTCTCATCATCTGGATTTTCATCATCGTATGAAAGAGCTGGATCTGCTTCGTATGCATCTTCGTCTTCTGGATCATCTGCATTGTAGTCAATAGCATCTGAATCACCATCCATGAAGGCATTGACACGTTTTTTCTTAGCTTTTGGTGCTACTTCATCGTCGTCATTTTCTTCAAGAGCGATGATTTCTTCGTCGATTTCATCTATACCATACCATGAACGAAGGCCCCATTTGTTATCTCCAAGTGAGATGAAGCTACCGTCAAAGTTCAACTCTGTGTAGAACAAAGGCAAGGCTTCTCGGATATCGCTGTTTGATGTTCCAAGGTAGTTTTGAATTTCGTTTACAAGATCGCTAAAATGCATCTCATGATCACGACCACGAAGTTCCAAGATAGCACGCGCTACCTCAATCATAGATAGTTCACTTTTTTCTTGCCCAGCAAATACTTCTAATTCCAAAGCGTTTCTCCTCATTTATACTACTATCGCCAGAGCAAACAGACTCTGACCTCATTTTATCATTTACTCTTTATTTTACGATAATTTTGCAGAATAGTCAAAGGTTAAGAAAAAATAAAGGTGAAATATTTCAGCTAATTGAAAGACCTGTGTAACATGACCACAGGTATATTGATTTATTTATAACTCAAGACTGCAACTCCAATACCAACCACAAACTGCAAGAGGATTCCTACAGAGATAAAGGATTATTTGTTGCGTCAAATCAAGTAAAAAGATCATTTCAGGTCCTACCAGTAACTTCGTTTTCTTTCCTTTATTTCATTTTCCCTAGAATAGTGAAAAATCCTTCTCTTGTTAATGAGTTTCATAAGAAAAAGGCTGGAGAATCCAACCTTCTCTATTTATTCAGCTAAGAGTACTTCTTTGATGGTTTGCTTTTGGAGTTTTCTGTTGGATAGATAAAAGAGGCTTTCATAAACCACAGCAAAACCGATCAAAGTCCAGAAGCAAACATTCCCATCAAAGTGATGCTCAATCTTTTCAGGAACCGTATCTTTGATCACACCAATCAAGATTTCCATGATAGCGTACTGATAAGCCGTCCCAAGAACAAATCCTAGATATGCCCAGAAACGATAGGGAGATAGGATATGACCTTGGCATTCACGATCTGTGTAGCCAAAAACCTTCATAAGAGCCAGGGTTTCGCGACTTTCTGAGACGACAATCCCCAATGACAAAAAGAGAATAGAGAAAGAAAGGATCAAGCCAATCATGATCATCATGGTTTGGATGATGTCATCTGTGTAGTCCCTTAGACCAAAGGATAATTGAACCATAGCCGCAAAACACATAGAGCCAAAGACTACAAAAAATAGGATAGATTTTCTCCCCCAAATTAGTGACGAAGACAGCTCTTTTAGGAAGTCTTTCTCTTTCTTAGGAGCCCTCTTTCTCCTTTTGACCTTGATTGGTGTTGGGGACTTTTTCAATAAGCGAAGAGCCGGCGTTTGTAGTTGTCTTCTAGCATAACCAACCGCGATAAGCATAAAAAATACCGTTGGAAGGACCACAAAAGCAAGCAAGAGCTGCCAATGAAAATGAATGGTAATTTCTGACAGGATCCCCTTTTCATTCCGGAAGTCATAAAAATGCCCCATCATAAGAAAAGAAGTGAAATAGCCAAGAAGCGCTCCGGCACCAAAACTGATCCCAAATGCCCAAAATCGTTTAGCCAGCTGGCCATTGCTATAGCCCAAAGCTTTTAAAATTCCTAATTGTTCCTTGTGATCATCGACAAATTGTTTGATATAAAAACACATGAGAAGGACCGACGTCAAGGACAAGACGACTCCACTGACCATGGCCACCATCCAAGAAAGCGAAATCTGGACATCATAGTAGGTCTGAATCATGGGATTGGTTTTAGAAATCTCCAACTGCTCGATGTCCAAGTAAAAATTCAAGAAGAGATTGGCCACAAAGACCGCACAAGCCCCAATTATACTGACGACAACTAATTTTCGAATATCTTTTACTGAAAACATGGCTTACCATCCAATCTCATAAGCAGTCTGAGGCTGATCATTGGTCACAACTTCGGTAATCTTGCCACTATTGACACGAATGATGGTTCTTGCCATATCCGCAATATTTTGGTTATGCGTCACCATGATGAGGGTCAAACCAAGCTTTTCCTTTAACTCCCAGATATAGTCGAGAATCTTGCGCCCCGTTTCTTCATCCAGGGCTCCCGTCGGCTCATCTAAGAAAAGAATCTCTGGCTTTTTGGCCAAGGCCCGAGCAATGGAGACTCTCTGCTGTTCCCCACCTGACAATTCACTCGGATACTTGTCCAGCTTATCGCCAAGTCCCAAATCCTCGATAATCTGCAAAAAATCATGATTGTTTGCCAGGTCTGCCCCCATCTTTACATTCTGTCTGACTGTTAGATTAGGCAATAAATAATACTGCTGAAAAATAAAGGCAATCTTCTCACGTCTAAAGGCTGTCAATTGAGTATCTGTGAGTTGAGCCAAATCCTGTCCTTGAATGAGTATATGTCCCTCGTCTACCTTTTCTAAACCTGACAGAACGTTTAAGAGAGTTGATTTGCCTGATCCAGAAGGACCGAGGATAACCACATCATACTGGTCTTGAAGCTGCAAATCAATCCCTTTTAAAACCTTGGTTTGGCCGTAACTTTTGTGCACATTTTCTAGTTGAATCATTTCTTTCCTACCATTTCTTTGATGAGAGATTGACAAACCTCTGTCAGTAATCCAATCACTTCTTCCATGCTGAATTGATAAATGTCAGAAGCAACCATTGAGGCCATCCCGTGCGAGTAGATAAATAGATGCTGGTACAAGCGACCAGCCTCCTCTACATTCAAAGGATAGTCTGCGACGATCGAATCCAGAACCAATTGGTAACTATAATCCTTCATGGGAAGAAAATCTTGAAAGCGACGAATCGGATCTTTGCTGGGATTTTGGAAAAGCAATTGAAAGAGTTGGGGGTCTTTTGAGGCGAAAAGGATATAAGCAACCCCGACGGATCGAAAAGGCTTCTCATCTTCTAAGGCCTTACGAATATACTCCACCACTACCATTTCCGCAGCACCAATAACCTCTGCTTGTAACTCGGCCATATTGGCAAATTGCCCAAAAATGACTCTTGGTGTGGCTCCCAGTTGCTCCGCTAATGCTCGAGCCGTCAAACTAGCCATGCCCTCTTCTCTCACCAATTGTAAAGCTGTTCCAATGATAGTCTCTTTACTAAATTTAACCTTTGGTGGCATAAGACTCCTTTCGCGCAACATTAGTTGCGCAACACTTGTTGCTTAAAAGAATACCATAAAAAAGAAAGACTTGTAAAGAAAAAACTGTAAAATACAAAACAAAAAGACAGCGAACTTTTTATTTCTTTGCTACTCAGCCGATGGCATCACTTGGCGGGGGTTCGGTATCGATCCAGATAAATTCAATACCGATTTCCCCATTTTTAAACTTGGTCAAGCCAATACCTTTGATTTCCAGTTCATTGAGCCGTTGACCTGTCAAGACTTCTCGTTCTTTCAACTGGAACACTTAAGGGAAACTAATACAAATCTTCTAAGCTTCTGTATTCAATAATTTCATTTTTTATAATATTCTTTTTAAACTCAAAATGTTTTAAAGGATTATCGATTAACACTAACTTTGGAATATCATCTAGGTTGGTGACTAGAGATAAAACAAAATCTGTTTGGAACTCTTTGGCTTTTTCAAACTCGTTGGAAGTCAAACGAATGCGACCCTTAGATTTTCGGATACCTTTTACTTCGGCAAGGTAAGAATGCTCTTGGACATCTACCTGAAAATCATATCCATCACCATAAAGATGGACATCGGTTAACTGTCCACCTTGGAATTTTTCTTCTTTATCAAAGTTGAGTATAAAATAATTTTCCGCTTCCATTCCAGTTTCTTGTAGACGTTTGAATTTAGTTCTAATTATTGATTTTTCAACGATGGTTATGCCTGTTTTCTTTCCTTCACTAGCAAGTAGCATTTTAACGATTTCAGCATAACTATGAACATCTTCATTTCCAAACATCATATCAATTAAATCTTTACGAAAACGGTAAACTTCAGCTTTCTGCCACCAACCTTTTCGATTATTGTCAAAATAAGGATCAAATAAATCCATTCTATTCTTTACAACTCCAGTTGTTTCAGCAATTCCCAGAGAAACCACATAGCGATAAAACTCCGACTTGCTAGAACATTGAAATTCTTTTATAAAAAGCTTGTCAAACTTGGCAAGACCGTAGCCAATTAAATTTAACAATTCATAATGCGGGTGTTTATACTCAATGAAAATCAAAAAGTAAACTAGGAAGCTAGACGCAAGCTGTACTTGAGTACGGTAAGGCGACGCTGACGTGGTTTGAATTTGATTTTCGAAGAGTATTAGACATCACTTTCTCCATCAATAAATATTGGTTTCATTATACCAAAAAAACACGGTTCATCACCGTGTTTCTGTGTTTATTTCACGAGTTTCTTCATCTCATCAATACGTGCTACGGTCGCGTCGTATTTGGCTTGGTAGTCGGCTTGTTTGTCGCGTTCTTTTTGGACGACTTCTGGTTTGGCGTTGGCTACGAAGCGTTCGTTAGAGAGCTTCTTACCGACCATGTCCAGTTCTTTTTGCCATTTAGCAAGTTCCTTGTCGAGACGAGCCAGTTCTTCTTCAACATTGAGGAGGTCTGCCAGTGGCAAGTAGATTTCTGCTCCTGTGATGACGCTTGACATAGCGAGTTCAGGTGCAGGGATGGTTGATGCGATTTCCAAGTGTTCTGGATTTGTGAAGCGTTTGATGTAGTTGACATTGCTGTTAAAAAAGGCTTCCAAGTCGCTATCGCTTGTCTTAACAAGGATGGTAATCGGCTTGCTTGGTGCTACGTTTACTTCCGCACGCGCATTACGAACGGCACGGATCAAGTCTTTGAGGCTTTCTACACCTGTGTGAGCCGCAAGGTCTTCAAAGGCTGGATTGACAGTTGGGTATTCTGCTGTCACGATAGAGCCTTCTGAGATTTGTCCAAAGATTTCCTCTGTCACGAATGGCATGATTGGGTGAAGGAGACGAAGGATCTTGTCCAAAGTGTAAAGGAGGACAGAACGTGTGATGACTTTCTCTTCTTCATTATCGCTATAAAGGACTTCCTTGGTCAACTCAACGTACCAGTCCGCAAACTCATCCCAGATGAAGTTGTAGAGGATGTGGCCAGCCACACCAAATTCAAACTTATCAAAGTTAGCAGTAGCTTTTCCGATGGTTTCATTGAGGTTGTGGAGAATCCAGCGGTCTGTGACATTACCAGCTTCCTTGTTGACAACTTTTTCCACATTGGCAGTTGCTTGCTCAAGGGTCAAGCCTTCATTGTTCATGAGGATGTAGCGAGAGATGTTCCAGATCTTGTTAATGAAGTTCCATGAAGCATCCATTTTCTCGTAAGAGAAGCGCACGTCTTGACCTGGTGCAGAACCGTTTGAAAGGAACCAACGCAGGCTATCTGTTCCGTACTTATCAATAACATCCATCGGGTCAATCCCGTTACCGAGAGATTTAGACATCTTACGGCCTTCCTCGTCACGAATCAGACCATGAATCAATGCATTTTTGAATGGCGATTTGCCAGTAAATTCCAAACCTTGGAAAATCATTCGAGATACCCAGAACGGGATAATATCATAACCAGTCACCAAAGTTGATGTTGGATAATAACGTTTGAAGTCTTCTGAGTCGACATCCGGCCAGCCCATGGTAGAGAATGGCCAAAGGGCAGAACTGAACCAAGTATCCAAGACGTCTTCATCCTGAGTCCAACCGTCGCCTTCTGGAGCTTCTTCGCCGACATATATTTCACCCTCAGCATTGTACCAAGCGGGGATTTGGTGACCCCACCAGAGCTGACGTGAGATTACCCAGTCATGGACATTTTCCATCCATTGGAGGAAGGTATCGTTGAAACGAGGTGGGTAGAATTCTACCTTGTCCTCTGTGTCTTGGTTGGCAATAGCATTTTTCGCCAATTGATCCATCTTAACGAACCATTGAGTAGACAAGCGGGGCTCAACCACAACACCTGTACGCTCTGAGTGACCAACACTGTGAACACGTTTTTCGATTTTAACAAGGGCACCAATTTCTTCCAACTTAGCAACGACTGCTTTACGAGCTTCAAAACGGTCCATGCCTGCAAATTCAAAGGCCAAATCATTCATAGTACCGTCGTCGTTCATGACGTTAACTTGTGGCAAGTTGTGGCGTTGACCAACCAAGAAGTCGTTTGGATCGTGGGCAGGCGTGATTTTCACAACACCAGTACCAAACTCAGGATCTGCGTGCTCATCTCCAACGATTGGGATCAATTTATTAGCGATTGGAAGGATGACGTTTTTACCAATCAAGTCCTTGTAGCGTGGGTCTTCTGGATTGACCGCAACGGCAACGTCCCCAAACATAGTCTCAGGACGAGTTGTTGCCACTTCAAGGGCGCGTGAACCGTCTTCCAGCATGTAGTTCATGTGGTAGAAGGCACCTTCGACATCCTTGTGGATAACCTCGATATCAGAAAGGGCTGTGCGAGCTGCTGGGTCCCAGTTGATAATAAATTCACCACGGTAGATCCAACCTTTCTTGTAAAGGTCCACAAAAACCTTACGAACGGCTTTTGACAAACCTTCGTCAAGAGTGAAACGCTCACGAGAGTAGTCTACAGAGAGCCCCATCTTGCCCCATTGTTCCTTGATGGTAGTGGCATATTCATCTTTCCATTCCCAGACCTTATCGAGGAATTTCTCACGGCCGAGGTCATAACGGCTAATCCCCTCGCCACGCAAGCGCTCCTCAACCTTAGCCTGAGTGGCAATACCAGCGTGGTCCATACCTGGAAGCCAAAGCGTATCAAAACCTTGCATGCGTTTTTGACGGATGATAATATCCTGCAAAGTCGTATCCCAAGCGTGACCAAGGTGAAGTTTCCCAGTTACGTTTGGTGGTGGAATGACGATTGAATAAGGCTTAGCCTTTTGATCTCCTGAAGGCTTGAAAACATCAGCATCAAGCCATTTTTGGTAACGACCAGCCTCAACCTCGGCTGGATTGTATTTAGGTGAAAGTTCTTTAGACATGTGTTTGTCCTTTCTCTATTTTGTTCATTTTATTTTGAATTTGCTTAGCAGCTTCTTCTGCAGACAAATTCGTATTATTTATTTTAAAGTAGTGGTGCAACTCATTCGGTTGATGTTGGGAATTTAATTGAAGGGTTTCAGCTGTTTCTAAAATTTCTCTTTCAGATATCTCAATATGCCGTTTCAAGGGCTTGTGCTTCAACCGGTTCTCCGTTTGATTTCGGCGTAAACGCTCCTCAAGACTTGTTTCCAACTCAACAAAAAGAATCTCTTGATGAAAGTTATCCAATAAATCCTGAATTTGCTTTAAATACATCAGTTGGTACTGATTTGAAAAATCAATTACGTCTGTTAAAATTACTGATCTCTTATTTCTTGCACTTGCTCCAAGGAAAGAAAAGGTGATTCCGCGAACAAATTCCCACATTTCCTCTGTATAGTCCTGATAGATTTCTAGTGCAAAATCGATAGCTTGATGGTTATAAAATAGGGTAGCATCCGTCAGTCGAGATAATTCTTGACCAATGGTCATTTTTCCTGATGCTGGAGCACCAATGATGAAAAGATGCATCAAATCACCTCCCACTCACTCCTCAGCAAGCCATATATCAGACTGTAACAGCGGTTTCCTTGAATATCTTTACGGTCTCTTATGCGAGCTTCGAGAGTAAATCCAAGTTTTTCTGCGACTCGTTGACTTTGGATATTGTAGCCAAAGCAAGAGAGTTCAATCTTGTGAAGACCTAGTTCTCTAAAAGCTAGGTCAATCAAGGCTCGCGCTGCTTCTGGTACATAGCTTCGGCCCCAGTAGTCTGGGTGCAAGATATAGCCAATCTCTAGAACATCATCTGCATGGCGGTGATTGAAGTCGACAGAACCAATGACCTTATCGGTCCCTTTAACGACAATCCCATAGCCAGTTGGGAGATTTTCCTTTTCATTACGCTCAGGAAGGATATGCTCCAGATAATAAATCTCATCTCCCAAGGTCTTGACAGGTGGAAAACCTGCTGGGTAAGAAACTTCTGGGAGACTAGCATAGTCAAAGATATCCTCTGCATCCGCCACTGTACGGACTCGTAAGACCAGACGCTCTGTTTCCAAGCGTTCTGGTAACTCAGCTCTTGTCATCCTTCTTCCTCGCTTTTTTGATGAAGCTCCCCTTAATATCTACACGCTTGTCCAGATAACGATAGACGCGCTGATATCCATCTCCCATGAAATATGTTGGGGCAAACAGTTCATTTCTAAAATGCCCCTTTTCATCCAAAAGTTCTGGGTCAACAAGTCGCTCAACAATCTTAGCAAAGATATGGCAGATTCCATCTTCCTCGATAATCCGATCTACCTGACAATCCAAAACGACTGGACAATCCTCTAAAATCGGTGCCTGAGTTCGTTCAGAAATTTCATAATGCACTCCCAAACGTTCCAATTTCTCCTGATGACTGATAAAACCAGCCTGCTCCATCTCGAGCATGATATTTTCATCAGGAATATTCACAGTAAATTTTTGATAATGTTTAATTTGCTCTGCAACATTCTCTCTCGCAACGACTCCAATCACAATCCAATCTCCTAGACTATAAGAGGAACTACAGGTCGTGATGTTATATCCAAAATTCTGATCTTGATATCCTAAAATAAAAACAGGAAAGCCATAGTATAGTTTATTAGTTTTAAATGATTGTTTCATAACAACCTCCTTTGCCTAAGACACAAAAAATCGCCCCTGCCATCTACATGACAGGGACGAATGTGTTTATCCGCGGTACCACCCAATTTCGGGCCAAGCCCGCAACTCTCGTCTTTAAAACAAAAAGACACTTTTATTTCAATTTTTCATCCATTAGCAACCAGTTTTGACACATTTGTGGACTTCTCAGCACCGCCACTTTCTGTAAAATGTGGGATCCAAAACACCTCTGATGGCTTTATTGTAACAAGATTTTGACGAAAATGCAAGGATCAAGAAAAATTACTTGAACTTGATACCATTTTCCTTCAATTTCTTGATGGTAGCTGGGCCGATTCCTTTCAAGGCAAGGAGTTCTTTTTCAGTCCAGTTTTTGAAATCTGACGCAGACTTAATTCCTTCATCGTAGAAAGTTTTGGCACGGTCAAGTGGAAGTCCACCCAAGTTTGCTGCAAAATCTTCTACAGAATTGGCTACTTTTTGAGCTTGCTCTTTGGTAGCTTCTACTGCTTGTTCAACTTTTTTAGAAACAGCCTTACCAGCTTGGCTTGCTGACTGCTCTGCACGTTTCACGACTTTTTTTGTCTCTTCTACAACCTTAGTCACAGTACTTGAAAAAGCACCTGCACGACGGAGGCTATTTCGTAATTGTTTTTTACGATTGAGTTTCTTTGACATGATAAAATCCTTTCAATAAAAAACCCCTGCTCTGACAAGGATTTAATATAAATATTCTATCAAGATTTTAGTAAAAAATCAAGAATCTATCTCGTTTAATAATTTCGCTCACCAAACAAGCCTTCTGGCAAATCATGGAATCCCTTGCCTGCCTTGAAGTTTTCAAACTTACCAAGCAAGAACTGATAAGCATCCAAGCGACTTTCGTAGCGAATCATGGCATCTTTGGCACGTTCGTCTTGATCTTCTTCGTAGACTTTTTGGCTTTCCTTGTGCGCCATGTCGTTAATCATAATCTGGGTATTGACCCAAGCTTCAAATTCCTTCATAAATTCTTGTTCGTAACTCATTTTTTCTCCTTATTCTAATCCACGGAAATAGTCCGTATCAATCTCACGGTAGGGCTGAATATCCTGAACATACTCCAGCACACCTTGGAATTCTCCCTCTTCATCGTGCACTGCTGCGTAGGTGATGTGGACAAACTTACCTCGCGACTCAGACTTGAACCACATTTCATACTTGTCTTTGCTTCCCTCACGAAGCCCCTTCATAATGGTCTTGACCTTGTCCAAGTACTTAGGTGGATGACAGAGTTCAACATTGCGCCCAACTTGGGACGGCGTCCGTTTGAAAATCATCTCATCAGCTGGTGTATTGTCATTGTAATACTGGAAAATATCGTCTTTATTGACAAAGGTAATCTCCATAGGGAGGTGATTGAGGATGAGATTGGCCTGCTCGACCGAGAGATAGCCATTACCAAAAGCCTGTTGACTATGGCGGTCCAGCACTGCTTCCCTTTCCTTAGGGGTAAAGGTAATGGTAAACTGTCCTTCTGGCGTATCGATAACCTGCTGAACTTGTCCCTCTGCCGTATCTAGTTGTACAGGCTCCTCTTCACTCTTTTCCTCAATAAAACTCTGACGTTCTGGCACCCATTTCTCAGACGGACGGATGATGGCATAGCCATAGGCATCGCTCTCCTCCGCAATCTGAAGCCAATCATCCTGAGTAAAGGATTCAAGGAGAATCATGAGAAGGATGGACTCTTCCTTGAAAATCATACTTTCAAACTCTGTCGCAAAGGCTTCAAAAGTTTCTTTTACACTGCTAATCGACACTTCTGGCAGTGACTCAGCTGTCGTTAGAGCTATTTGAAAGAGTTCCCTAATCTGGTCATCCACTCCCCACATAACTTTTGGAGGTGAATCGTGTCCATAGCGCTCCATGATAGGAAAGAAAAGTTCTTCCTTACGCTGGTAGTGGATGTCAAATTGCCCCACAAGTCCCATCTGACGCACCAAACCCTTACGCATCTCCGCCAGCATTTCCTCATCTTCCATAGACTCATAGGTATCTAACAATCTCCGAATGCGAATCAAAGCTGCACGGAGGGCCAGATTTTCTTCTTTGAAAATCCGAACTGGGTGACCTGGATGCTCAGTATCCTCTACTTCGACACCTTTAATAGCATTTTTAAAAAGATTGGCATGGACATCGCAGAGTTCCATGACATCTTCAAAGGTGACACCTGAGTCTGAGTTCATCAGCTCGTGCTCCATGAGAGAAATCTCTATGGCTGAGACACCCGCAAAGGTCGTATCAAAACGCTCCTGAACCGACTCAGGAGAGGCGCCATTATGCAATTCTAACAAAATATCCCGTAGGACATGAATCCGTTCATCTGCCATTAGTCTAATCCAATCACTTCGTAGCCATTAGCTTCCAGTGTGCGGACAATCTTGTCCATAGGAGTTCCTTCAAGCTTAGAACCCTGTTTGAGTGATACTTTACGACCAACTGTATTGCGCATCAAGGGATTGGCAAGAGGTTTAAAACCAAGCTCAACTAGAATTTCCAAGACTTCTGGATGCTTATCCACCACTTCTGCAACGGGAATTGACACATCGATGATATTATCCATGACGACCTCCATTGAATGTTCTAAAATGATTTTACTGCTTTTATTATACCACAAGGAAAGAGATTAAAAAACTAGCAGTGGAGTTCCTGCTAGTTATCTGCGACTTGAATTACTATCTAAATAAGTTTAAAGAGCCAATCCAATATCTTAAACACTATCTTGTAAAACAGCAATTGAACTGCAAAAGAGATAATCATCCAAAAGAATTTCAAAATCCCAATAATCGGTTTAATAAAAAGAATGGCAAGAATTGCCCAGAAAAATTTCATTTTTTATCCTCTGCCTTGATGAGCCACCGAGCCGTATCCATTAACTTGTCTGCAATAAAAAGTTTCCCCAGACCGACAACGACATTGTCATCTTTCTTTATCGTTTTCATTACTTTTACACCTTGCATGGTCAAAAAGTAATTCCCGTAAGTTTTAGCTAGAATTTTTATAAGGCCCATATTATCTTCCCTCGTTTAACTACACTTTAAAATATTGACGATACCAGTCTTACTGACCATTTCTGTGAAATTTACTCTTTCTAATCCCTATAACATCATATAAGTTGAATTTTATAAAGCTTTTTAATAATGTTTAACTCTGGAAAGATTCCGACAGCATGTTTTATTGACTTTTCCTCCACCAAAAAAGAGGGTTCCCCCTCTTCTTAGTTCTTATCCAGATTGCGTAGCATCTCGTCAATCTTGTTTCCATACTCGATGGACTCGTCTTTGACGAAGGTCAAATCTGGGATTTTGTACAATTTCAAATTGCGACCAAGTTCACGTTTGATGGTCCCAGTTGCTTTTTCAAGCCCGATTTGAGCTTTTTGATTATCTGAAGCAAGGTTACTCAAAATGGTGTAGTAAACCTTGGCAACAGACAAGTCACCTAGCATCTGAACATCTGTGATGGTCACACCTTGGACACGCGGATCACGGACTTTCTTTTGCAAAATCTCATTGACTTCACGCTTGATTTCCATGCCCACACGGTCCGTACGGAAATGATTTGCCATGATATTCCTTTCTCTACTTTGAACCAAAAGCTAGGCCAGCAGACCTAGCTATTTTTAAACTTCTTGATTTTCATTTCAAATTGAAACGAAGTTCAATTTGAAATCATCTGCTTCTTTCGCCGTGGTGAAAGTGATGGAACTGATTTATCAGTCTCATCACAGGGGATTTTTGAGACCCTAGGCTCAAAAATAAGCAATGAAACCATCGGTTTGCTTGCGTCCCTCCCCACCTAAGAAAGGAGCAAAAATCTTATCTCTTGATTTCTTCCATGACATAAGCCTCAATCACATCATCCATCTTGATATCATTGTAGCCATCAATCATCAATCCACCTTCACGGCCGTTTGTAACTTCTTTCACGTCGTCTTTGTAGTGTTTCAAGCTTGCAAGTTCACCGTCATAGATAACGACACCATCACGGATAACACGAACCTTAGAGTCACGGGTAACCTTACCGTTGATAACCATGAATCCACCGATAGTTCCCACTTTAGACACCTTGAAGGTTTCACGAATAACTGCTTCACCGATAACTTTTTCTTCGAATTCTGGATCAAGCATCCCTTTCATGGCTTCTTCCATCTCTTCGATAACCTTGTAGATAATGCTGTGGAGACGGATTTCTACATCATCAGCTTCTGCTTGTTGACGAGCTTGTGGTGTAGGGCGTACGTTGAAACCAACAATAAAGGCATTTGAAGCTTCGGCAAGTGTTACGTCTGATTCGTTGATAGCACCGACTGCAGAGTGAACGATGGTAACTTTGACACCTTCAACATCGATTTTTTGAAGTGAGGCAGAAAGGGCTTCAACAGAACCTTGTACATCGGCCTTGATGATAACGTTAACAGACTTGAGTTCACCAGCTTTAAGGGTATCAAAGAGGTTTTCAAGGCTGACACGTTGGGTAGCTTGACGTTGTTTCATGAGGGCACGTTTGGCACGTTCTTCACCGGCTGCACGCGCAGATTTTTCATCCTCGTAAACAGCGAAGTGGTCACCCGCCATCGGTGCTTCGTTCAAACCTGTGATTGAAACTGGTGTTGATGGTCCAGCAACTTTAACGCGACGACCAAGGTCGTTGGTCATAGCACGGACACGACCGAAGGTATTTCCGACAACGATTGGGTCTTGGACATTCAAGGTACCTTGTTGAACAAGAAGGGTTGCGACCGCACCTTTTCCTTTATCCAAGCGCGCTTCGATAACCGTACCGATCGCACGAACTGTTGGGTCTGCCTTAAGCTCTTGGATTTCAGCCACAAGAAGGACTGTTTCCAACAATTCTTCGATATTTTGGTTGAATTTAGCTGAGATTTCAACAAATTCAGAATCTCCACCCCAAGCTGTTGACATAACACCATGCTCTGCCAATTCACCGATAACGCGTTCTGGGTTAGCACCTGGTTTATCAATCTTGTTGATGGCTACGATGATTGGAACGTTGGCCGCTTTTGAGTGGTTGATGGCTTCAATTGTCTGAGGCATAACCCCGTCATCTGCCGCTACGACCAAGATAGTAATATCGGTAACAGATGCACCACGCGCACGCATTGATGTAAAGGCCGCGTGTCCTGGTGTATCAAGGAAGGTAATCTTCTTACCATTTTCCACGATTTGGTAGGCACCGATATGCTGAGTGATACCACCTGCTTCACCTGTAGCAACACGAGAGTTACGAAGGGTATCTAGGAGTGTTGTTTTACCGTGGTCAACGTGTCCCATGATGGTTACAACTGGTGGACGCTCAACCAATTCATCTTCATTGAGATAACCATCTTCGACAAAGAAACGTTCGATGTCGGCATTGTCCACTTCAACCTTTTGTTTGGCTTCGATACCATAATCCACCATGAGGAGTTCAATTGTTTCCCCATCCAAAGATTGGTTTTGTGTGGCCATGACACCCATCATAAAGAGTTTCTTAACGATTTCAGCTGGTTCACGTTTGATACGTTTTGCGATTTCCGCAACGGTCATACCATCTGTATATTCAAATTCTGTTGGCAATTCATGGAATTTACGTTCTGTAACAGGTTTTGGAGCCTGATTGCGGTTGTTCTTGTTATTGCCTTTTTTGTTCTTTTTGTTGTTATTCCAATTACTATTTCTTTGATTTCTCACTTGATTTTGACTACTTCGATTCTTTTGTTGTTTTCTAGGACCATCTTCTTCGTGATCATAATCATCACGTTCTTTGTCTGGTCGAGCTTGTTTTTTACGACGTGTATCCACTGGTGCTTCTTTAGCTACAGGAGCTGGTTCAACCACTGCTTGAACTTGTTGCGCTTGTTCAGCTAACTTAGCAACTTCTTCAAAGATTTCCTCTGGCTCCTTGCGTTTATTAGCTTGGGCCAAGGCTTCTTTGGCAGCCTGAGTCTGCTTGAAACGTTCCTCACTTGAACGGGCATATTCTGCATTTTGTTCTGCTTTTAGGGCTGCTGCACGGGCCTTAAAGTCAACACGTGGTCCAGCTTGTTTTGGCTGGAAGTCTTGTTGCTGACGGCGCTCATTGCCACGATTTTGCTGACCTTGCTGTTTCTTAGCTTGGTCGTTAAAACGACGATTATCGCGCTTGCCTTGACCTTGTTTTCCACCATTACGGCCGTCGTTTTTCTGACGGTTTCCGTTTTGTTGTTGGTCACGGTTATTGCCCTTGTTTTGCTTGCGTCGTTCTGCCTGCTCTTTGGCACGGGCTTCACGCTCAGCCTTAAAATTACGGCTTTGCGGTTTAGCTGCTACTTTTTCGGCCTTCGGAGCGACTGACTCAGCAGGTTTTGCCTCTTCCTTAGCTACAGCTGGTTTAGCTGGCTCAGATTTTCCGGCTTTCTTTTCTACACTTGCTTTTGGTGTTGCAGGTTTTGCTTCTGCTTTCGGAGCAGCTGCAGGCTTAAAGCTGGCAGCGATTTTTGCAGCGACAGCTTCTTCCACACTTGATGAGTGGCTTTTCACATCCAAGCCCAACTCTTTTGCACGCGCTACAACTTCTTTACTTTCTTTTCCAAGTTCTTTTGCGATTTCGTACAATCTTTTCTTAGACAAATCATGTCCTCCTCTTCTATTCCATAAGAGACCTCATTTTCTTTGTAAATCCAGCATCTGTTACAGCCAAAACCTTTCTCGATTTTCCGACTGCTATGCTTAATTCCAGTGTTGAAAACACGGTTACAATTTCTACTTGATAATAATGACTTTTATCTTGAATCTTCTTGGTCAGATTGGGTCCAGCATCATGGGCTAGAAAGACCAACTTGGCCTTGCCATCTTGAATGGCCTTGACCACCAATTCTTCACCCGATATAATCCGCCCTGCTCTCTGAGCAAGTCCCAAGAGATTGCTTATCTTTTGCTTATTCAAGTCCTAACTCTCTTCTTTTCACTTTGTGATCCACATAAGCGATCAACTCGTCATAAAAGCTTTCTTCTACTTCCATGTCAAAGCTACGGTTAAAGACCTTCTTCTTTTTCGCCTCTAGGGCTTCTTTATTGTCTAGCTTGATATAAGCGCCGCGGCCATTGGCCTTGCCTGTCGGATCGATAAAGACTTGTCCTTCTTTGTTCTTGACAATGCGGAGCAAATCACGCTTATCAATCACTTCATTGGACACAACAGACTTGCGCAAAGGGATTTTTCTCGTTTTCATCTTTCCCTCCTCTAGCAGCTTTTATTCTTCTACAGTATCGTTTTCTGCTTCCAAATCTACCGAAGCAGCTTCTTCCATGGCTTCAAATTCGCTAGCAGACTTGATATCGATACGGTAACCAGTCAAGTGAGCTGCCAAGCGAACGTTTTGCCCACGACGACCGATGGCAAGAGAAAGCTTGTTATCAGGAACAACCACCAAGGCACGTTTGCTGTCGTTTTCATCAAAGATAACTTGGTCAACTTCAGCAGGAGCGATGGCATTGTAGATAAATTCAGCTGGATCTGCTACCCACTCGATAACGTCGATATTTTCTTCGATTGGGACCATACGGTCGCTCTTGGCATCGTAGCGAGCTGGGTGGAACTTGCTAGTAATCTTCTTGATATTAGCACCACCACGTCCAACGATTGTACCGATAGCGTCCACGTTTGGATTATGGCTACGAACTGCAACCTTAGTACGGTCACCAGCTTCACGAGCCACGCTCATGATTTCAACAGTTCCATCATAAACTTCAGGAATTTCTTGCTCCATCAAACGTTTGATCATTTCTGGATGGCTACGGCTAACAAAGACGTTGACACCGCGAGGGTTGTCTTCAACCTTGTAGACATAGACTTCGATACGATCATGAGAAGCAAAAACTTCACCAGGAATTTGGTCTTGTTTTGACAATTGGGCTTCGATGCTACCAAGGTTGACATAGATAAAGCGGTTGTCAAAGCGTTCTACTGTACCAGACATGATTTCTTGCTCATGTTCTTTGTAAGTATTATAAGTGATGGCACGTGTTTGCTTGCGCATTTTTTCCATGATGGTTTGTTTGGCAGATTGAGCTGCTACACGACCAAACTCAGCAGGTGCTTCTTCAAACTTGATTTTGTCACCAAGTTCATAGGCTGAATTAATGGCAAGAGCATCTTTCAAGCTGATTTCCAAACGGCTATCAAATACCTCATCAACAACTTCACGGACAGTATAAACGGTAAAGTCACCTGTTTTTTCGTTGAAGTCAATAGCTACGCTGTCTGATTGACCATAGCGTCTGCGATAAGCGGAACGAAGCGACTCTACTACTGCGTCGATGATGTCTTCTTTTTTGATTCCCTTGTCTTCTTCCAAAATGCGGAAGGCCTCTAGCATTTCTTTACTCATGTTTTCTTCACTTTTGAATCCTCAAAAGCTATCCTTTCTTTTTCTATAATTTAACTGCTAAACGTGCTTTTGATACTAAACTGTATGGAATTTGGACAGTTTTCTTACGCGTCTTGTCCATATATTCCATGGTCAACTCGTCCTCTTCGAAGGCCAACAAGGTTCCTTCAAAGACCTTTTGCTTATCGATGGCTTGGTAGAGCCCGACATGGATGTATTTCCCAACTGCTCCAGCGACGGCATCCTTGGTTTTCAAAGGACGTTCCAAGCCTGGACTGGTGATTTCTAGGAAATATTGTTCTGGGAAGGGATCTGGCTTGATGGTGTCTAGGACAGGACTGATAATTTCTGTCAAGTCTGCCGTGTCGTTCAAGGTAATTCCTTCAGGTTTATCTACAAAAATACTGAGAATCATGTCACTGCCAATCTTTCCATACTCGATATCCACGAGTTCGAAAGGAGCTTCTATGACAGGTTCTACAACTTCTCTGACTAATTCTACGATTGTTGCGATTGCGTCCACCTCCTCATAAGCAAGAGGCGAAGATATTTCCCCGCCTCACTTTTCATATTCTTGCTCTTAGTATAGCACGTTTGCCAACTTATGTAAAGCAAAAGCACTTATACAGCCTGATTTCAGGATATTTCTTAAAATTCTGCCTCAACTCGGTAGATAACTTGACCCTTGTTGGAGAATTTTTGCTCGTATTCTGTCATGACATTGCCTTCAAAATCACTGGCATGTAAATCAAGCCAGACACCATTGAGCTTCATATCATACTGAGAAAAGCTCACTAGGCTGTACTCAAACAAGCCACGGTTATCCGTCTTGAAATGAATTTCTCCATTTTCAGGCAAGATACGTTTGAAGGTATCCAAGAAGGTCTTGTAGGTCAAACGACGCTTTTCATGGCGTTTTTTAGGCCATGGATCTGAAAAGTTCAGATACAAACGATCAATCTCACCGTCTTCAAAGTAGTCAGTCAAGTCAGAACCATCTACCCACAAGAGCTTAATATTAGGTACTCCAACTTCAAGCACCTTGTCCAAAGCGTAGCTCAAAACAGACTTTTGAATATCAATCCCGATATAGTTGATGTCAGGATTTTGTTTGGCCATACCTGAAACAAAGGCACCCTTTCCACTTCCAACTTCCACATGAATGGGGTTGTCATTGCCAAACAAGTCCCGCCATTTCCCCTTGGCTTCCAAGGGATTGAGGACCACATACTGGGGATTTGCCTCTAGTAATTCTGTCGCCCCTTTACGATTTCTAACTCTCATCTTCTCTTTCCATACTTGTCTCGGAAGTGACGCAAGCCATGAATCTCCCGATTGACATTTTCTAAATCTTGGTTCATATAATACTTGGAAATCTGGCTCAAATAAGACAATTGACCGTACCAATACAATTTACTTAATACCGTTTGATTATACTTGTAACCGTAGTAGGTCAACCATTCCTTCCACTGATGTTCTGGAATATAATGGCAGAGCATATGGGCCACATCAAACATGCGATCGGTCAAGCGAACCGAATCCCAATCTACCAAATAAATTAAGCCACTATCTGTCTCAATCCAATTACTATGTCGTACATCTCCATGGACAATGGTCGCATGGTCCTCTCTAAATCCTGGAATAGTCTGACGTAAATCAGCCATCACTTCACTGATAAAATGATTTTTACGCAAAGCATCTGGAGCCGTTTCCTGCCAAGACTGTAGTAAATCTACAGGTGTTTCCATGGCATATCCCAAACGACTCAACTGTGTCATCAACGGACGTGAGCGATGAAGACGGGTTAAAATATTGACGATTTGTTTACGATTCATATCATAGGGGGTCAATATCTTGCCTGTCAACCATTCTTGAGCACACATATCACGCCCATCTGCCAAACGGCGACTCCATAATAATTGTGGAGCAATTTGTTCTCTAGCTAAACCAGGTAGGATTGGAGAGGTGTTCATTTTTACAAAGATGCGCTTTCCATCAGGATAGCTACCCATATAAGCTTTGCCACTTTTCCCAGGTATGGGAGTCAGTGTTAGCTCATTATCACCCAAATCCATTTCTTTCCTCCGTATAAAGTTTCCTTACTATTCTACTAGTTTTTGGCCTATTCGTCAACCGCTCAACACCCGATTCTCAAAGAAAAGCCTCTGGGGTCGTTTGGGTTATCATTATAGAAAGAAAAAGGTAAGCACAATCTCCTACTTACCTTTTCATAATTTTTATAAATAATATAAGAGTGGCAAACTGTTGTAAAACATATGGACTAGAGTAGAGACCCACAAATTTTGGCTCTTTTTATAAGCAAAGCCCAGCAACAAGCCCCCCAGTAGATAATAGAAAAACGAAGGCACATCATAAGGACCGTGCATGAAAGAAAAGAGAGAGGAAGTCAACACAAGTCCTAACCAAGAATTGTCAAAAAATGCACCTTGAAGAAGTCCTCTAAACATGAGTTCCTCCTGAATTGGTCCCAAAATTGTGGCACTGACAATAAAGGAAAGCGAAAGTCCCTTACTCGTTTCCTCAAGGTGTTGAGTCGAAGCACCAGAAGCAACTGAGAAAAAGGCATGATAGCCTATATTTACCAGCACTGTGAGAAGAAAGATTCCAATAAACAGCAAGAGTTGTTTCTTACTTAACATCCCAAAAGAAATCATATCAAACCATTTCGCATAGCTAAAACTAAGGAAAAGCAAGAGACTCTTTATCATAATGAATGTGTACTGGTGTTGAAAATAATCCCCTTGATTGACGGAATATCCCACTGCACCCACGATTGCAAATACTAAAAATCCCAAAAATAAGGCATGGCACTTATTGAAAATGGCCATAAAACTATCCTCCTCAACAAACAAACTTCCCTACAAGTCATCCTTAAGCTCTAACCTTTCCAAAACAAACCATTTGAGTAACCAAAATCCGACCACATAACCACCTCCTAAGAATATAGCCATTAAAGCTAGCATGGAATTTAGGGAATTAAAGACCACCGCAGATACAAAGGTTAGCACAAAAACGTTAAAGGCAATGGTGTCAGAAGCCAAGACTAGAATATAGGGTGTCAACCAGTCTAAGGTTTTGGAATCTAGGAAAAATAAGTGTTTATACATGATAACCTCCTCTTGCCAGACTATATACTAGTCGCAGATTAAGAAGAAAGTTCTTCCCTACTTTTTATAATACTTCAAACCCCAAATGAGTAGAAGCATGATAAGCAAGCAGAGAATAGCGCCAATATAGGCAATTAATTGTTGATAGAATTCTCCTGCTGTGATACCTCTATACAAACAAATAATAGACATAAAACCTGTCAAGCCGATGAACATGAGTTGATTGGTTCTAGGACTAACCAAATCATCATCTTCAAACTCTCTTATCCTCATCTCCCTAGTGAGGTAAACAGTAACTAAAATCGAAGCCAAGTTAAGAACCACTAAAAGAAATTGGAAAACCAAGGAAAAATTTAAAAACTGACGAGATAGAAATAGATAAGTAGAGACAAGTAAGGGCAACTGACCTAGGAACAGTCTCGCAAGGAAGACGTTCCGTTTTTTAGCAAGAAAAGTTTTCATTTCTTTGCTCCTTTCTTTTTAGTTAAAGCAAAATAGATCACAACCGCAATCATATAGGCTATGGTATAAAATAGATGATACCAAATACTCTCCCTAATCGGATAAAGAAGGATAGACATGATCAGATACAGAACGAAAATAATCAGTATTTTTTTCTTCATAAAATTTCCTCCTAAATGTATGCTTTATCTTAGTTGAACTTCAACCTTTACACTGCTAGTATAGCACTCATTTTGACCTTGGATCACTCACATCATAAATGGTCATCAAAACATCTTGAATTGTAAAAAATTAAAAAAAGCAAGCATGAAAAACATACTTGCCCTTTACACCTTATTGATACCAACTTAATTTGTAGATTTTTTATCCTGCTATCACATATCATTTTAACAGGCGAAACAATATTAAAGAAACTCCACTGTAGATTAAACTAGCGATAAAAAATCTTTTTATCTAATTAGATCTATCTTTATTCTTCTTTGGAGATTTTAAAAATTTTTCCCTAATTAAAGAAGTAATAAAAGAAACAAACATACCAACAACAAAAACAATAAGAAAACTTTTGAAATCCATAATTACCTCCAAGTACAGTTCCTCTACTTACAGGCTCAAGCCTTTAAGCAACCATAATAGCCAATTGTAACATTGTTTTTGCATTCACGAGGAATACCTCTTTTTACTTTCGTCCTATTACAACCTTAATAAGGTTAGTATACTACTATTTTTTAAAATTTTCCATCCAAATCACGAATGGTCATCAAAACATCTTTAATTGTTAAAAAATTTAAAAGCAAGCATGAAAAACATACTTGCCCTAGGAGAATTTAACAACGTAAAGACCTAAAATCGAAAACTATTCACCCTCACTTTCGTCTGTTCTGATAGATTCTCATGATTGCAACAAGGATACAGGCTGTCCCACCTGCTAAAACCAGAAGAGTAATGATAATGTTGAGAATTTCAGGCGTACTCTCTATTCTGTTGACAAGACGGACTAAAGACAATACTGTCAATAAGAGTAAAGCTACTGACCCTGTCCGAATTAAAGAAGCCATTCGGTTCTCAACCGCATATAAGAATGATGGTAACATAACACAGGCTATAGCAATCACAAACAGATTGCTCCCTGTTTCTTCTCCCTTGTTCACCACGGAAATCATGAGAAGATTCGATGCTATAATCAACGTAGAACAGATGATAAAAAAGGATTTCTTATTCATATAGGGCACCTCATATACTATGGCATTTTAATTGATGACTACAGGCAGTACTTCTTTCCACAAATCTTCTAATCATCAACTGACATCGAGTGAACTGTTAAAACCTGACGAAAAACGTGATTTTGGCAGGTGGTATTGAGACTGGTATTCGGATGGCTTTCCACAATTTTCATGACGGTATAGAGACCAACTCCTCTCTCCTCCCCTTTAGAACTGGCTCCAAAGGAGAAGATTTCAGAAATATCTATGCCCTCTTCTTTAATGGAATTTTCAATGATAAAGGTCTCCTGTGCTCCATTTTTTAAAAAGGCGATTGAAACATGAGGTTGACTGGCCTCTACACTAGCTTCAATAGCATTGTCACAAAGGATAGACACAATGGTTAGAAAATCAAGCAGGCTCATCCCCTCAACCTGAATCTCCTCAGGAACTTCGACATTAAAGACAATGTTCTTATCTCTGGCTTTTAGAAATTTCCCTGCTAGAAGACTTTTGAGGGCACGGTCACGAACATTTACCAATCGTCCAAGGTCATATTTATTGTCCTGCAATTTTTCACTGGAATCCTTTAAGACGGAGTCGTAGACCTCTTTTATCTGCTCCATATCCTCCTCTTCAATGCCCAGACGTAAACTGGTCAAGAGGTTGGTGTAGTCATGGCGAAAACTCCGGACTTCCTTGTAAAGTTCCTCTATATGCCGACTATAGCGTTCCATATCTCTGTAGCGCAAGGCCTGCTCTTGGTCTAGTCTCTCATGGAGTTTGTCCTTCAAATAGGTATCCAGCTTCTTGATAATCCCCATAAAAAAGAGCAAGTAAAACACTAGGATCAGATGGCGAACAGTCCTTGATTGAATACCTTGTTCATATTCAAAGAAAGACAGACTTTGCATCACTAGATAGTAAGCCCCCATTATCCAGTTAATCTTAGTTAGGGACTTTTGAAAAGCTTTATCTAGAATCTCCTTTCTCAAGTTAGTGAAATCATAGTCCAACCATTTCAAAAAGACTAAAACTATGAAGCAAACGAATAGCATAATCAACAAAAAGACAGGATTTCCATCTCCATCTACAATCCCTTGCCCAAAAAACGGAAACACAAAATAGGAGACACTTCTGTAAAAGATATCCATCAATACAATTGGAAAGAGACCATAAAAGAAAAGGAGTCTTTTAGAAAGTCCTCTTAACAATAAGAAAGACAAGCTGAGGCCGAACAAGGGTTCTATAAAGTATGACAGATAGTCAGTCAAGACTAAATAATTAAAAGTTGTAACAATTGCTGCTAGAAGAAATTTCAGAAGAAAGGCCTTAAAAATTCTCTCAAAAGTTAGACCAATTCCATCTACCTTAAAGAACATGATAATTTCTAGCCCAATAATAACTAGTGTATACAATATAATCCAAATATTATACATAAGCTCTCCTAACTCAATGTAAGTTATTGATAGCTTCAGACACTTCCCTGACCTTATAACGCGCGATCAGACAGCTCCCACCATTGGGAAAGAAAAGGAGTTTTTCTTTCTTATCCAAACGCACCACATTGGCAGGATTGATGAGAAAAGAGCGGTGGCACTGCAAGAGGCGAGGCTCCTGCTTGAAAACCTCCTCCAAACTCGCTGTAAATTCCAGCCTGTCCGTCTTGGTATAGAGAATAACACGATGGGCTCTGGGCGATGTTTCAAGATAATAAACCTCTTTAAAAGGATACTGAAATTGGGCAAATTTTGATTTAAAGTAAAAGCAATCTTCCGCCAGACTCTTACTGTCTTGACTATTGGCATAGAGGAGGGCTGTCTCGATCCGAGATTCAAACTCCTCTGCCGACAAGGCCTTATCAATGTAGTCCAAAGCAGACACTTGGTAGCGAAAGGACAGAGGCATAAACTCCGAGTGAGTTGTCACAAAGACAATCAGGGCATAAGGATCCCGATCCCGAATCTTTCTAGCCACTTCCAGACCCTTCATCTCCTCATTTCGAATCTCAATGTCCAAAAAGAATAGCTGATGGGCCCCCTTCTCATGCACCTCAGCCAACAGTTGGTCTGGCTTACCAAAAACTTTAAAAGAACTGGGAGTGATATGATGTTCCTTCAAAAGTTTTTCAATCGTCGTTTCAATCCTAGTCTGTTGGGAAAAATCATCTTCTAAAACAAATATTCTCATCTTCTTACTCTCCTTGTTTCGATTTCTTCCTAAAAAGAGAATAGCAAAAATACTATGATACAAGCCCACCAAATCCTAAACAGGCCTTTAACTCTCCTGAAGGGTATCTTGTTCCTCAAATAAGCATGATAATCTTACAACTATTTTATCATAAAATCTTAACAGTACCATTCAGGAAATTTCAAGAACAATTAAAGATTTGTAGGCAAAAAAGGAGATAAAAGTGATAAACTGACAGTATCAAAATACAGTTGCTAGAACCAAGACTAGCACCCAGATTAAAGGAGGAATTCTCATGACAGATACAGACCCCATCAAAAGAGCTCAGACTTTGATTACTGACTTAAACAAAGCCTACCAAGTATGCAAACAGGCAACCGCTGACGACGTCCGCTTTCAGGAGCAATTAAACTCTATTCTTGGCTTTCTAGCCAAGGCTGAGGCAGTGGATAATCGAGTCTTGATTGAACTGGAAAAATTTTACCAGACTTCCAGTCTTCTCATGGGACTCAGCGCTCTTGATCCAGATGCTCCTACTCGCGCCGCTTGGCGGGCCTATGACCGCTTCCACTTTGACCAGGTCAAGACCAAATTGAGCCTCTACGGACCAACCATTATCCTGTAGAAAATAAAAGAAGCTGAGCTAGAGTGAACTCAACTTCTTTTTTAGTGTCATATAGGCAATGTTAGTCCTGCATCTGACGTTTTACCTGATAAGGTAGGTACAAGACTAGTAAAACCAAACCTGCACCCATCAAGGCTAGAAGGGCTAGTTTTTCTTGGAAGGTAATCAACCCAACAACTAATTCCACTACTAAGACCAAACTGGTCAATCCTCTGACCACTGCCTGCAAGCCTTTTTCCTTTTTCCCCTTGTCCAATGGAAAGAGTTGGGTCAAGTACTGGTAGTCAAAGGCATGATAGAGGGCCAGTAACTGGAAGAGCAGGAGGTAGTTAAAGAGAACCACCACCGCTGTCGCAATCCAAGCTTGCTCGATAAAGACCTGCGCCAGAACGGAAAGCAAGAGAAGACGGAGACTGAGGGCAAAGAGATCTCCATTTCGCAGATAAGAACGCAGATAGAGATTTTGCCAAATCTTCCCAGGCACCTTCTGAACAGCCTTTAGGATAAAGTCCAGATAGGCACGACGCTTGACGCTGTTTGAAATTCCCTTGACATGGGTAAAGAGGGCAAAGAAACGAAGCAAGACTTGCTTACGCTTGCTTTCTTGGGAAATGACATAGTCCCAGTCCAGTCCAGTTTCAGTGAAAAATTTGTTGGCCTTTTGACGAAAGAGGAAATATTTACCTACTCCCAATAAAAGCACATAGACCAGAAAAACAGGCAAGCCATAGCCCATTGCCAAAAATAAAGGAGCAAATAACAGCAAGAAAAGGGTCTGCACAAAGAGCCAAAAGACTAGGGAAATGCCAGTTTGACGCTTGAGATGGAGTTTGATTTCCTCTTCTCCGACCAAGAGAAAGAGCTTGTCTGGAGCCTCCATATAGGTGGCAATTCCTCCCCAAAGCAACAGTAAAACAGACGTAATTCCTACAAACAAAAGGATAGGCCAATGATTTTCAGGAAAATGTTGTAAGAGTTGACTGTACTGGTAGGCTAAAAAGCCCAGCAGGACAAGCAGGAACAAGACAAAGTGGTCATTGAGAACATAGCGCAGATAACCGACACACTCCTTACGAAAAGCCTGCTTTCTCTTTAAAAACAAGTCTTTCATAGCTCCTCCTCTTTGGTCAGAGCCAAGTAAATATCATTCAAACTAGCCTCAGACATATCAAAGGCTTCGCGCAGTTGCAGAAGATTTCCCTTAGCACGCACCTCACCCTTGTGGAGAATGACAAAGGCATCACACATCTTCTCCGCCGAATCCAGCACGTGAGTACTCATGAGAATGGACTTGCCCTTTTGCTTTTCCACTTCCAAAAGCTGAATCAAGTCAGAAATAGCCAGCGGATCAAGACCAAGGAAGGGCTCATCCACGATAAAGAGACTCGGATCCACCACAAAAGCACAGATAATCATGACCTTTTGCTTCATCCCTTTTGAAAAATGAACAGGGAACCAGTCCAATTTCTGGTCCAGACGGAACATTTTTAACAAGGGCTCTACTCTCTCAAAAGCCACTTTCTGCTCAATACCATAAGCCATGGCAACCGTTTCGATATGCTCTCTGAGGGTCAATTCCTCATACAAGCTAGGTGTCTCAGGAATGTAGCCAATTTGCTTGCGGTAGCTCGTTGCATCTTCTTGCAGGGTCAAGCCATTGATATTGATAGAACCGCTATAAGGTGTCAACAAACCGATAATCTCATTGATCGTCGTCGATTTACCAGCACCATTGAGGCCAATCAGACCGACCAGCTGCCCACTTTCAACAGTAAAGGACACATCTTTCAAGACAGGGACATGGACATAGCCACCTGTCAGGTTTTTAATTTCTAACATATTTTCTCCAAATCTGGTATAATGTAGCTATATTATATCAAAATTCAATACAGTAGAGGTAGATTTTATGTCAGATTGCATTTTTTGTAAAATCATCGCAGGGGAAATTCCTGCTTCAAAAGTATATGAAGATGAGCAGGTTCTTGCCTTTCTTGATATCTCTCAAGTGACACCAGGGCACACCTTGGTCGTGCCAAAGGAACACTATCGCAATCTTTTAGAAATGGATGCTACTAGCGCCAGCCAACTCTTTGCCCAAGTACCAAAAGTAGCTCAAAAAGTCATGAAAGCTACCAAGGCTGCTGGCATGAATATCATTGCCAACTGTGAAGAAATCGCAGGACAAACAGTCTTTCATACCCACGTTCACCTCGTACCTCGCTACAGTGCGGACGATGACCTCAAGATTGATTTTATCGCCCACGAACCAGACTTTGACAAACTTGCTCAAGTCGCTGAAACCATCAAAAACGCCTAAGGAGTTGCTATGAAATTATCCAATCTACTGCTATTTGCAGGAGCTGCAGCTGGAAGTTATCTGGTCACAAAAAATCGTCAAACCATCACAGATGAAGTCTTGAATACCACTGACCGCGTTCAAGCTATCAAGGACGATGTGGATATTATCCAAAACAGCCTACAAATCATCGACCAACAAAAAGAACTCATCAAGGAATATCAAGAAGACCTGACTTACAAGTTTAAGGTCTTGGAAAAAGATATCCAGACTAGACTAGCTGTGATAAAAGAAACACAGGAAATCGAAGATAAGTAAAAGAGCCACTCGGCTCTTTTTACTTTATTCTCCTTCAAAGGCATCTTTAATATGGTCAAAAAAGCCTTTTTTCTTTGGATTAACTTTTAAATCACCTGCAGCTGCGAATTCTTTCAAGGCTGCTTTTTGGCGTTCGTTCAAGCCTATCGGTGTTACGACATTAACGGTAACATATTGGTCACCAACTGCACCACCACGAAGACTCGGAGCTCCCTTACCACGTAGACGGAATTTCTTACCAGTCTGAGTTCCCTCTGGGATAACCAATTCAACATCACCATGAACAGTTGGGATATCAACGGTATCACCAAGAGCTGCTTGGACAAAGTTGAGATTGAGATTGTAGAAGATAGTCGTTCCTTCACGTTCAAATTTGTCGCTAGCTTCCACAGAAACTACTACATACAAGTCACCATAAGGTCCACCGTTAAAGCCTGCTTCACCTTGGCCTGCTAGGCGAATTTGTTGACCAGTTTCCACACCAGCAGGGATTTTGACATGTACACTATGGGCTTGTTTTTCATGACCTGTTCCGTGACAAGTTGTACATGGATCTTTGATTTCTTTTCCGCGACCATGACAGACATCACAGGTTACTTGACGACGCATCATACCAAGAGGAGTTTGTGTATCAACGTTAATGACACCAGCTCCATGACAGCGTCCACAAGTGACTGGACTTGTTCCTGGTTTAGCACCTGAGCCATTACATGTACTACAGCTTGCTTCACGATTGTACTTAACCTCTTTTTCAGCTCCAAAAATAGCTTCTTCAAAGGTCAAATTCACACGGTATTGGAGGTCATCCCCCTGACGAGGAGCATTTGGATTGCGTGAAGCACCGCCTCCTCCGAAGAAACTTGAGAAGATATCTTCAAAACCACCGAAGCCTCCTGCCCCATCGAAACCGCCGAAACCACCAGCTCCACCAAAACCACCGTTGGCTCCAGCAGCACCGTATTGGTCATAGGCAGAACGTTTTTGGTCGTCACTCAAAGTCTCATAAGCTTCCTGAACTTCCTTGTACTTTTCCTCAGCACCAGGCTCCTTATTGATATCTGGGTGATATTTTTTCGAAAGCTTACGATAAGCCTTTTTGATCTCGTCTGCAGAAGCGTTTTTGGACACCCCCAGACGATCATAAAATTCAGTATTGTTCATAATTCAAGATACAAAGGGCGTCAAACGGACACAGCCAAAATAGGGGTTTTGACGACGGACGCTTGCGTCCTAGAAAAAACTATCTTTTTGGCACAGTCCGTAGCCCGTGTTCAATTCCCTGAACACCCTTATTCCTTTCTATAATTTTCATGTAAATCTTTAGAGGCTGTTTTCTATACTCTGCTTCACTTGATTAAACTCTTCATCTGATAGAGTAAATATCAAATCCTCTTCAGCATACTCGTTCTGTTCTTTAAAATAGTTGTCCGTATTCTCTGCCAACCCTAAACCGAAAATCACTTTTCTTGCAAACTCTTGATGTGCAAAACCGATAGCCGTAATGATTTGTTTATCTTGGACAAGAACTTTCGGTTGGAAATTCTCACGTGGAAGAAATTCAAAATAGTCAAAGAAGTTTTGCCAAATTCCACCTGTAAATTTCGTGTCGTTCAACAAGCCTGCTTTCGCCAATAAAAGAGGCGCTGAAGAAATAGCTGCAATTAGGATATCTTGCTCATTAAGACTTCTCAAAAACGAGATCAATTTCTCATCTTGTAGAGCAGGACCTATATTTACCATTCCTGGCAAAATCACACAAGAATACTCTTCTATACGTACTTGACCCAATGTTTTCGTGGGTTGACAGGGCAAACCATCCTCAGAGACCACCATCGAATTCTCAGAAGCTACATAATCAATCGTGATATCAAAAGACAGGGCTAAAGTACTTGTTAAAGTGGTTATCTCATAAAGAGAAAAATTAGGATAAATGACACAAAGTACTTTTTTCATACGCAACATCCTCTATTTTATCGAAAAACAGAGGCTGGGTTGCAACCTCTGGATTTCTTCCTATCATTACGTCGTTCGAGTTTTAAAAATCAAACTAGTAATGCTAAATCGAGCACTCCCTAACCTCTTGGTGAAAAAGACAAATCTTCCTAGAAACTAAAGTTTCTGCGTCAGATTTCCTATTTTCACTGTGAGGTTTTAACGGGCTTTGCATCTTATTTTTCCGTAAACTCTCCGTCTACGACGTCATCGCCTGCATTTCCTGTTGCTTGTGCACCTTCTGCTCCTGCTTGAGCTTGTTGTGCTGCTGCGGCTTGTTCGTAGAGTTTGACAGCAAGTCCTTGAGCTTTTTCGTTCAATACTTCAAGTTTTGCTTTCATATCTTCCAAGTTGTTGTCTTCTTGCGCTTTCTTAAGGTCATCAAGGGCAGCTTGGGCAGCGTCACGTTCTGCGTCGAAGCCTTTGCCTTCAGTTTCCTTGATTGTCTTTTCAGTCGCAAAGATTGCTTGGTCTACTTCGTTACGAAGGTCAACTTCTTCTTTACGTTTCTTATCTGCTTCAGCGTTAGCTTCTGCATCTTTCATCATGCGGTCAATTTCTTCGTCAGTCAAGCCTGAGTTTGATTGGATGACAATTGTTTGTTCTTTTTGAGTTCCAAGGTCTTTGGCCTTAACAGACACGATACCGTTCTTGTCGATGTCAAATGTTACTTCGATTTGAGGAATTCCACGAGGTGCAGCTGGGATATCTGTCAATTGGAAACGTCCAAGAGTCTTGTTATCTGCTGCCATTGGGCGTTCACCTTGAAGAACATGGATATCAACGGCTGGTTGGTTGTCTGCTGCTGTTGAGAAGACTTGTGATTTAGATGTTGGAATTGTTGTGTTACGGTCGATGAGTTTTGTGAAGACACCACCCATTGTTTCGATACCGAGTGACAATGGTGTTACGTCAAGAAGGACAACGTCTTTGACATCACCAGTAATGACACCACCTTGGATTGCAGCACCCATAGCAACTACTTCGTCAGGGTTTACTGATTTGTTTGGTTCTTTACCAGTTTCAGCTTTAACAGCTTCTACAACGGCTGGGATACGAGTTGAACCACCAACAAGGATAACTTCGTCGATTTCTGACAAGCTCAAACCTGCATCTGAAAGGGCTTGACGAACTGGAACTTTTGTACGTTCTACAAGGTCACGAGTCAAATCGTCAAATTTAGCACGAGTCAAAGTCATTTCCAAGTGAAGAGGTCCAGCCTCACCTGCAGTGATAAATGGCAAGCTGATTTGAGTTGAAGTTACACCAGAAAGGTCTTTCTTCGCTTTTTCAGCTGCATCTTTCAAACGTTGCATTGCCATCTTGTCAGTAGACAAGTCAATACCGTTTTCTTTCTTGAATTCTGCTACCAAGTGGTCAATGATTTTTTGGTCAAAGTCGTCACCACCAAGTTTGTTATCCCCTGCAGTTGACAATACATCGAAGACACCGTCACCCAATTCAAGGATAGAGACGTCGAATGTACCACCACCAAGGTCGAATACCAAGATTTTTTCTTCTTTATCAGTCTTGTCCAAACCGTAAGCAAGAGCGGCTGCAGTTGGTTCGTTGACAATACGTTCTACTTCAAGACCAGCGATTTTACCAGCGTCTTTAGTTGCTTGACGTTGAGCATCGTTAAAGTAAGCTGGAACTGTAATAACTGCTTTCGTTACTTTTTCGCCAAGGTAGTCTTCAGCATAACCTTTCAAATATTGAAGAATCATTGCTGAGATTTCTTGTGGAGTGTATTCTTTTCCGTTAGCAGAAACTTTTTCAGAAGTTCCCATCTTAGATTTGATAGAGATAACTGTATCTGGGTTTGTAACTGCTTGACGTTTTGCAGCATCACCAACGATGATTTCGCCGTTTTTGAATGAGACTACAGATGGAGTTGTGCGGTTTCCTTCTGGGTTTGCGATGATTTTGCTTTCAGTTCCTTCAAGAACTGCAACTGCTGAGTTTGTTGTACCTAAGTCAATACCGATAATTTTGCTCATTATTTTTTCCTCACTTTGATTTATTTATTATTTTTCACTATACATTTTAAATTCTTCTGGAAATTCCAAATTAATAAACTCATTCCAAAAACCATCTGGAACTCCAATATCGTTTAACAACTCATCTTTATTATCTTCTGAGTTATTATTTTCAATTCCATAAAAGCTTAACACTTCATCACCATAAAGGTTTCTAAAGCCATCCCAATCAATATTGTTTCCATTCCAGCCATGACGATCGTCTTGCTCAACAAATTCTTGTATCTGTTCTAAAAAATCTTTATAATTAAACATTCTGTCCTCTTTCCTAATTATAAACCACTACCATGGCTGGGCGTAGGATGCGGTCATGGAGTTTGTAGCCTTTTTGGAAAACTTGGGCGATGGTATCTGCTGGGTGTTCATCGTCTGCTGGGAGAGTTTGGATGGCCATATGGTAGTTATGGTCAAATTCACCGTCAGCTGCGATTTCTTCGATTCCTTCTTCTTTCAAAGCATGAATCAAGCTTTCTTGCACCATTTCCAAGCCCTTCTTCACATCATCTGTCAAGCCTTCAACTGCGAGTGCACGCTCAAGGTTATCCAAAGAAGGAAGAATCGCTTTTGCCAAGTCCTGGCTACGATAACGTTGCAAGTTTTGACGTTCTTCATTGGCACGGCGTTGGATATTTTGCATTTCTGCATGAGCGCGAAGGTATTTGTTTTCGAACTCATCTGCACGTTCATTTGCCAAGTCCAACTCAGATTTCTCAGGAGTTGTTTCTTCTACCGTTTCCACAACTTCCTCTTCTTGAACTTCTTCTACTTCTTCATTTTTTATATCTTGGGCCATTTTCGCCTCCTTTAATGATTTCAATCTTAATGTACTTCGTAATGATTACTGCTGAGGTAGCGGTAAAAATCTGTCAACTTCATGGTCAAAACACGGTTGACTACGTTGACTTGGTTGATTAGCTGCTGATAATCCAGATTAACAGGACCGATAATTGCTAGAATTCCAACTCCCCGATAAGGAATGAGAAACTTGCTACTAATCACCGCTAGGTCTGCTAGACAGGACTCTTGACTGTCTGCAACACGGACATTTTGCATCTGATCTTCACGCAACCCCTCACGAATCTCCAGAGCTACCTTTTGCGGTTGATCAAAGAACTGATAAGCTGCCAGATTAGCAAAATTCAAGAGATTGACCTTGCCCGCCACCACGATGTTTTCGTTGAACATTTCCTTAAAAATGTGTTCAAAGAGATCAATCACATTATCCGTCGTTGTAAAGTAACGCTGGATAATCTGCGGAATCTCCGTCCGAATCTTGTAGTGAATATCTAGAACGGTGTGGCCGAGGAAACGTTCCTGAATGATGCTCTTCAGTTTCAGCAAATCCTCCTGCAAAAAGTTCCTTGGAATCAGAAACTGACTGGTAACCGTTCGTGACTCGTCTAGGGTAAATACTGCCAAGGCTGTATGTTGCCCCAAAACAACGATATCAAAAGCTGTCAAACGTTGCCTGCTGGGCTCAACATCCAGTGCCACTACCGTACAGCCACTCAGGTCTGTCAGTAGATTAGCAGCCTCTTGCAGAATATCCTCCAATTTGAAGAATTCCTGATCAAAGGCTTTGACAATCTCATAAACCTCATTTTCAGCCAGTCGGTCAAAATCCAGTGAGTGTTTCACATAGTACTGAAAACCAGCAACACTTGGCATCCGACCACTTGAAGTATGAGCCTTCTCAAGCAAACCTTGCTTTTCTAGAGCCGCCATGTCATTACGAATGGTTGCACTGCTAGAGTTAATAGACTCTTGCAAGGCTTTGGATCCGACAGGTTCGTGCGTTTTGGTAAAGATGTCAATAATCAGATTTAAAATATCCTGCTGACGCTCTGTAACCACCTCATCACTCCTCTCTGTCTGATCGATTAGCACTTGATACACTCAAGTGCTAACTTATGATTCTATTATACACCCTTAAAAGAGAATGTCAAGATAAAAACTCAAAAAATTAGCACTCTTTTACCAAGAGTGCTAAAAATCAGTCTGAAGACCTAGAACCTTACTGTTTATCTACTCGGTATACCCTTTTAAGTCTAAAATAACCAAGAATTAAATAAGAAATCAGAAAAGCATATAAAAGAAAAATAACGAAGAAAGACATAGAAAGATCTTCTCTAAACGAACTCATACAAACAACAAGACCGCCTGAGAAAGCAACTGTACATGAACGAAGTCTATTTCGCATAACTTCCCATCTGAGCCCCGTACTCATATAGACTTGATCCTCTGAAAGTATATCATAAGCTGGTTTACGAAGAATCGAACAAGAACCTGCTCCTATCAATTCCCAACCTCTATTTCTAAAATCTTGCAGTTCATGCTTATATTTTTTAAGAAATCTAGAATCATAGATACAGTAGATGACATCGTCTGGTTGACATTGGTCAAAATAGAACAAACCAAAACGACTAGTTCTATACCTCCAACCTTTCAAATGCATCTCATGTAAATATTCTTCTTCCTTGTCCAAATCAACAATGGTGAAAATCCGAAATTGTACTTTGCTATTCATTACCTTACCTCCAAATCAGAAAACATACATAGTTTTATTTGTCAGATAATTCTTTCCATTTTTGAAACAATCTCCAAAAAATATAAGAAATCTGAATCGCATGGACTATCAATAAAACACCATCTATTATAACAATCAAAAACATTTTCCAACTGAAAGAACTACCTCCAGTGACAATCTTTGTGAAAACCGGTAGTAGAGCTAAAAAGAGAAGCAAAATAGGAAGCATCCGCCTCGTTAAAATCCGTTTCACCATAGCTAACTTCCCAGCCGCGTCATTATAAATTTCAAACTCGGCATCCGACTCAATTCCAGAATGAAGCTTTCTAAAGTAGGAAAACCCATTAAAGTCTGTAATATGCTCCCAGCCACAGTCTTTAAACAATTGTAAATAGGAGGCTCTCTCTGATTTTTTCATAGGATAAAAGTCCAACTGATAAGACACCTGCTCCGGTTGGCACTTTTCAAAAGTATACTTAACCGCAACTACTAAGTTAGAGTAGGTTACTTCCTTGAGTTTCCAGCCCTCAGCATGCATTTTTCTAAGATATAAAGCCTCTCTATCATAATCCGCAATGGTAGCAATTCTATAAACAACCTTCTTTTCCATCATCTTCCCTCCAGGCTGTTTCTATAGAGCCGTTCAATACGCTTCAATTCAATCTCCAAAACTTTTCGTCCCAAGTCTGTAATCTGATAGATTTTCCGTTTTTCCTCTTCTCGGACAAAGGAAATCAAACCATCCTTTTCCATCTTTGACAAGGTTCCATACATAGTCCCAGGACTAATCGAAACTTGCGAATCTGTCATCTCCTTGACTTTTTGCGTAATATTATAACCATGACCTTCCTTTTGCAGACAGAACAAGATATAAAAACCCGTTTCCGTCATCGGAAGATAAACTCGACGAATCTTATCCGTTAATTCCATTTATAGCTACCTCCTATCCAGTTCGATATATCGCACTTCGTTATATAAAATATATCACACCTCGATATAAAACACAAGAAAAAAGATCACCCTCAGGCAATCTTTCTTCTATATTAGTAAAGGTCTAAATAATTATCAATTTCCCATTGTGAAACGAAGGTTGCATAACTTGCCCATTCGATTCGCTTGGCTTCAAGGAAACTAGTATAGATATGTTCTCCGAGAGCCGCTATGACAACTTCATCTTCTGTCAAAGCTTTCAAAGCGTTGTGAAGGGTTGATGGAAGGTCTGTAATACCAGCTTCCTTACGCTCTTCTGCTGTCATGATGTAGATATTTTCTTCGATAGGAGCTGGTGCTTCGATTTTATTTTCAATACCATGCAAACCAACTTCCAAAAGAACAGCCATAGCGATATATGGGTTTGCCATCGGGTCCACTGAACGCAACTCAAGACGAGTTCCCATACCACGTGAAGCAGGCACGCGCACAAGTGGCGAACGGTTACGACCAGCCCAAGCAATGTAAACAGGTGCTTCATAACCTGGAACCAAACGTTTGTATGAGTTAACCGTTGGGTTCATGATGGCAGTATAGTTATAGGCATGCTTAATCAAACCGCCAAGGAAATGGTAAGCCGTTTCTGACAACTGCATTCCTTTTGGATCATTTGGATCAAAGAAGGCATTGTTTCCTTCTGCATCAAACAAGGACATATTACAGTGCATACCTGATCCGGCAATACCAAATTTTGGTTTAGCCATAAAGGTTGCGTAAAGGCCATGTTTGCGAGCAATGGTTTTAACAACGAGTTTAAAGATTTGAATCTTATCACAAGCACGGAGAACTTCATCGTACTTGAAGTCAATCTCATGTTGTCCAACCGCAACCTCGTGGTGACTCGCTTCTACTTCAAATCCCATTTTGGTCAAGACATTGACAATCTCACGACGTGTGTTGTCTGCAAGGTCAGTAGGCGCTAAATCAAAGTAGCCACCCTTGTCATTTACTTCAAGTGTTGGATCCCCATTTTCATCCAGTTTAAATAGGAAGAATTCTGGCTCTGGCCCAAGGTTGAAGGATTTGAATCCCACTTCTTCCATGTGACGAAGAGCACGTTTCAAATTACCACGAGGATCCCCTGCAAATGGCTCACCTTCTGTTGTATAGACATCACAGATCAAACCTGCAACACTTCCATTTTCATCTCCCCACGGGAAGACTGTCCATGTATCCAAGTCTGGGTACAAGTACATATCCGACTCATTGATACGTACAAAACCTTCGATAGAAGATCCATCAAACATAGCCTTATTTGACAAGACTTTATCTAACTGTTCATCTGTAGCAGGAATTTCGACGTTTTTCATGGTTCCCAAAATATCTGAGAACATGAGACGGATAAAGGTAACATTTTTTTCCTTGACTTCACGACGAATATCTGCAGCTGTGATTGGCATGAGTTTTCTCCTTAATGTATGACTACTTGCGGTTGGCTAACCGCGACCAAAAGGTGATCGTACCGAAGCAAAGCGACCCTGTTGGAGGAGTTCATTGTGAAGTGCACGACGCACCTCAGTCTGACTCACCGCTTTCTTGGATTTCGCTTCACGTTCAGCATATTTTTTCTTAATAGCAGCGATATTATAACCTTCAGAGATATAATCTTTGATTTCAAGCAGACGATCCATGTCATTCAAGGAATACATGCGACGGTTCCCTTCGTTTCGATCAGGCCTAATCAACTCTTGATCTTCATAATAACGAATCTGACGCGCCGATAGATCGGTCAACTTCATAACACTGCCGATAGGAAAAACAGCCATATTTCGGCGAAATTCTTTTTCCTTCATTTACAATTTCCTTCTTTCTGTCTATTATAGTCTAAAAAAAGACAAACGTCAATTGATAATGTTATAAAATGTAACATTATTTTTCTTTTTTCTCTAAAAAGAGCCGAATACGATCAATATCGTAATTTACGAGAATTGCGACAAAAACTCCCATGAAAGTTTCTGATACACGCGCAAATACGTACAAAATTGTCTCTCCACTCGGGATCGATAGGGTAATGATTAACATAGCTGCTACACCACCAATAACCCCTGCTTTGTTATTCATGGCTACATTTGTCATAATGGTTAACATGGTACAAATCGGAACAACAACCAAGGTTACCCAAAAGGCTTCGTGGAAAAAGGTATTTAATAGGAAGAAGACTAGGGCATAGAGACCACCGATACTATTTCCTAGAATACGCGAAGTCCCAAAATGGACACTCTTATCAAAACTCTCCCTCAGGCTAAAAACGGCTGTCAAAGCACCGATTTGAAGACCTTTCCAGCCAAAAAAGCCAAAAATCAAGAGAACTAGAAAAACAGCAATACCTGTTTTAAAGGTTCGCATACCAAGTTTGAACTGGGATTTATCGAATTTATATTTTTTAAAATAACTCATAATCTCAACTTTCTATTTCCATTTTATCATAAATCTGCTGATTTTATTATGAATAGTTGAGAGGAAGCGTTTTTATTTTAAGCAAAAGAAAAGAGGAACTTTCATCCCTCTCTTCTTTGATTTATTTATAAAATCTTATTTTTCTGTCAAGGCTGCAAGTCCTGGAAGAACTTTACCTTCAAGAAGTTCCATTGATGCTCCACCACCAGTAGAGATCCATGAGAATTTGTCTGCACGGCCAAGGTTAATCGCTGCGGCAGCTGAGTCACCACCACCGATGATTGATTTAACGCCTGGTTGTTTCACGATAGCGTCCATGACACCGATTGTACCAGCTTGGAAGTCTGGGTTTTCAAATACACCCATAGGTCCGTTCCATACAACTGTTTTCGCACCAGTCAAAGCTTCGTCAAATTTAGCGATAGATTTTGGACCGATGTCAAGACCAAGGAAGCCTTCAGAAACTGCTTCACCTTCAGTGTCACGCACTTCAGTGTAACCAGCAAATGCGTTAGCTTCTTTTGAGTCAACTGGCAAGATCAATTTACCGTTTGCTTTTTCAAGAAGAGCTTTCGCAACATCCAATTTGTCTTCTTCTACAAGTGAGTTACCGATTTCGATACCTTGTGCTTTGTAGAATGTGTACGTCATACCACCACCGATAAGAACTTTATCAGCTTTTTCAAGCAAGTTTTCGATAACACCGATCTTGTCTGAAACTTTTGAACCACCAAGGATAGCCACAAATGGACGTTCTGGAGTTTCAACTGCTTCTTGGATGTAGGCAATTTCGTTTTCAAGAAGGAAACCAGCAACTGCTTTTTCAACGTTTGCTGAGATACCAACGTTAGATGCGTGTGCACGGTGAGCTGTACCGAATGCATCGTTTACGAAGATACCATCTCCAAGTGATGCCCAATATTTACCAAGTTCAGGATCGTTTTTAGATTCTTTCTTGCCGTCAACATCTTCGTAACGAGTGTTTTCAACCAAGAGAACTTGTCCATCTTCAAGAGCGTTGATAGCTGCTTCCAATTCAGCACCACGAGTGACACCTGGAAGGAAAGCAACGTCTTGACCCAATTTAGCTGCCAAGTCAGCAGCTACAGGAGCAAGTGATTTACCAGCTTTGTCTGCTTCTTCTTTTACACGGCCAAGGTGAGAGAAGAGGATAGCACGTCCACCTTGTTCAAGGATGTACTTGATAGTTGGAAGAGCTGCAGTGATACGGTTGTCGTTGGTAATCACGCCATCTTTTACAGGTACGTTGAAGTCAACACGAACGAGGACTTTTTTACCTTTCAAGTCAACGTCTTTAACAGTAAGTTTTGCCATGTTACAAAAACCCCTTTATTTATTTTATTCGAAACTATTATATCACACTTTGGAAATATAAGGAAAGATTTCACAAGATTTTTCGATATTTAATCTTCATGCCATGTTAGAGTGTATTATTTTTACTTTTTCTCACGAATTTTCTTTCTAAAATCTTAGCTTAACACTTGTTAGATTTACTTTTATCCTTTAAAATAGAATAGGAGAAATTCCGTTATTATTTTTCGGAGGAAAAAGAAATGTCCATTAATTGGCAGGAAATTTTATTTCACTTTTTAGGTGGTCTGGGACTATTCTTATATAGTATCAAGACCATGGGAGACGGTTTGCAACAAGCTGCTGGAGATCGCCTTCGTTTTTACATTGACAAATATACCAGCAATCCGTTCTTCGGTGTGCTAGTTGGTATCGGTATGACGGCGCTAATTCAGTCAAGTTCTGGTGTCACAGTCATTACAGTGGGGCTAGTCAGCGCAGGACTTTTGACCTTACGTCAAGCTATCGGTATTGTCATGGGTGCCAATATTGGAACTACCGTTACATCCTTTATCATCGGTTTTAAGCTAGGAGATTACGCCTTACCAATGCTTTTCATCGGAGCGATTTGTCTCTTCTTCACCAAGAATCGCTCTATCAATAACATCGGACGTATCATTTTTGGTGTAGGTGGTATCTTCTTCGCTCTCAATCTTATGAGCGGTGCAATGGAACCTCTAAAAGACCTGCAAGTCTTTAGAGACTATATGGTTGAACTAAGTAAGAGTCCTATTCTAGGTGTCTTTGTCGGAACTGGACTAACCCTACTCATTCAAGCTTCTTCCGCAACTATCGGTATCCTACAGAATCTTTACGCAAGTGGTTTGATTGATCTACAAGGTGCCCTACCAGTCTTGTTTGGTGATAATATCGGAACGACCATTACAGCTATTATTGCTTCTCTTGGAGCCAATATCGCTGCCAAACGTGTTGCTGGTGCCCATGTCGCCTTTAACGTGATTGGTACGGTTATCTGTATTGTCTTCCTTGTACCTTTCACTGGCTTGATTCAATGGTTTGAATCTACACTCAATCTGGCTCCAGAAATGACCATTGCCTTCGCCCACGGAACCTTTAATATCACAAATACTATTATCCAATTTCCCTTCATTGGTGCCTTGGCCTACTTTGTAACCAAGCTCATCCCTGGTGAAGATGAAGTTGTGAAGTACGAGCCACTTTATCTTGATGAGCATTTGATTAAACAAGCTCCATCAATAGCTCTTGGAAATGCGAAGAAAGAACTCCTTCACTTAGGAAATTATGCTTCTAAAGCCTTTGACCTTTCATACAACTATATTATTGACCTTAATGAAAAGGTTGCTGAAAAAGGCCACAAGACAGAAGAAGCCATCAATACCATTGATGAAAAATTGACTCGTTACCTGATTACTCTTTCAAGCGAAGCCCTTAGCCAGAAAGAAAGTGAAGTGCTCACCAACATTCTTGATTCATCCCGTGATTTGGAACGGATTGGGGACCACGCAGAAGCCCTAATCAACCTGACTGACTACCTTCAACGTAAAAATGTTGAGTTCTCTGAAGCTGCTTTGCAGGAATTGGCTGATATCTATCAAAAAACCACTGACTTTATCAAAGATGCCCTTGATAGTGTAGAAAACAATGATATTGAAAAAGCTCAAAGTCTGATTGAACGCCATAAAGAAATCAACAATATGGAACGTGTTCTCAGAAAGACCCACATCAAACGCCTCAACAAAGGCGAGTGTTCAACACAAGCTGGGGTCAACTTTATCGACATCATTTCCCACTACACTCGAGTATCTGATCACGCTATGAATCTAGCTGAAAAGGTCATCGCTGAACAAATCTAAGATCCAAGAAGCTATCCTAAATGGGATGGCTTTTCTTCTCCTAATCAAGAATTGCTTTTCTAGCATATAGAAAATGCTTTGATCCACAATGGAATCAAAGCATTTTAAAGAGCTCCCCATACATAAGCGCAGAAGCTGCAGTTCCCCTGTACTTGGCTTCTTCTCTTTTGATAAAGCGAGCCAAGTTGAGCAACTCAGGTGCCGGATGTTTGGGATTTAGGAGCAATTCACGATTGACCAGGCCTGAGAGACGAACTGCCAGCAATTGCTCATTTGTAGTAGGCAGTTTTTTAGCAGTCTCTAGGAGAGCAGCAACTAAATCTTCACTCAAATCATGTCGAGCATGATTGTAAAGATCTTTTACAAGGCTTTCTAGGTTTGGTTCTACCATCCCTACCACCTCCTTAAGTTTAATAATTTTTAATCAAATCAACCGTTGAACGATCCAATTTTTTCACCAAGGCTTGTAAGAAAGCTTGAGCTTCTAGGAAGTCATCCATAGCGTAGAGGGTTTGGTGAGAGTGGATATAACGAGCGCAGACACCGATAGTTGTAGATGGGACACCACCATTTTTCAGATGAGCTGCGCCAGCGTCTGTTCCACCTTTACCACAGTAGTATTGGTACTTGATACCAGCTTCTTCAGCCGTTGTCAAAAGGAAATCCTTCATACCTGGGAGAAGCAAGTGACCTGGATCGTAGAAACGAATCAAGGTTCCATCCCCAATCTTGCCTTGACCGCCATAAACATCACCTGCTGGTGAGCAATCAACTGCTAGGAAGACTTCTGGATCAAACTTGGTTGTAGATGTATGAGCACCGCGGAGACCAACTTCTTCTTGGACGTTAGAACCCAGATAGAGTTCATTGCCAAGTTTTTGACCTGACAGGGCTTCTGCTAGCTCACTTACCATAAGAACACCGTAGCGGTTATCCCAAGCTTTTGAAATGATATTTTTTTCATTGGCTGTCAAGATTGCAGAACTATCTGGTACGATGGTGTCGCCAGGACGGATGCCAAAACTTTCTGCCTCAGCCTTGTCCGCAAAACCACCATCAAAGACGATATCTGCAATAGCAGGCATGGTTGGTCCGCCCTTTCCACGAGTCAAATGTGGAGGGACAGAACCCGAAATCACAGGAATTTCACGACCGTCACGAGTCAGGAGTTTGAAACGTTGGCTGCTGACTACCATAGGATTCCAACCACCAATTTCAACCACACGAAAAGTACCATCTGGCTTGATTTCGCTAACCATAAAACCAACTTCATCCATATGAGAAGCGACCAAGACGCGCGGCGCATCTGCAGCTTCTGAATGTTTAATTCCGAAAATACCACCCAAGCCATCTGTCACCACTTCATCCACGTGCGGTGTCAACTTTTCACGAAGATAAGCACGGACAGGTGCTTCATGACCTGAGATCGCAGCAAGTTCTGTTACTTCTTTGATTTTTGAAAATAATGTTGTCATTTCATTTCCTTCTTTCTTTCATCCATTTTACCACTTTTTATAGGAGAAGGATAGCGGGAAGGTGGATTTCTAAATTAGTATCTTAGTCCTGCTCTATCTTAGAAAAAGATTATATTTTCTTGCATGTGATGTGAAATCTAAGAACTATTCCAAGATTAACCAAACTATTAATTTCCAAACAAAAAACAATTCAATGCTATATTTGTTTAGTTTTTTCATGAAATCTGCAGAAAATAGTTGACTTTGCATTCTTATTTCTTTAAAATAGTACAAAACTAGGAAAAGGAAAAAATCATGACCAAAACAATTCTTGTTACAGGTGGGGCTGGCTACATTGGCTCCCATACCGTTAAAGCTCTTTTAAATGCTGGCTATCAGGTACATGTTCTAGATAATCTCTCTACAGGAAATCGAACGGCTGTAGATAGTCGTGCTAGCTTTAAACAACTGGATGTTTATGATGCTAGCGCCTTAAAAACTTACTTAGAAGAAAATCAGATTGATGCTGTTCTCCATTGTGCAGGTGAGATTGTTGTGAGCGAAAGTATTGAAAATCCAAGTAAATACTTCACTGCCAATGTTGCTGGTATGAACCAAGTTCTCAAAGTCTTGTCTGAAGTTGGTATTCAAAAAATCATGTTCTCTTCGACTGCTTCCCTCTATGGTAATAACTGTATTGACAATCCTGCAACTGAAGATACCCTGCTCGACCCTGTCAACCCTTATGCTGAGACAAAACTGATGGGTGAACGAATGATTTACTGGATGGCCAATCGCTACGATTGGAAATATGTCATTTTCCGTTACTTTAATGTTGCTGGGGCTGAAATGGATGCTTCAAATGGTCTGCGTGTAAAAAATCCAACTCATATCATTCCCAATATCAACAAAACCGCATTGGGACAAAATGATAGCCTGAAAATATTTGGAGATGACTACGATACACGTGACGGTTCATGTATTCGAGATTACATTCATGTCTTGGATCTTGCACAGGCTCATGTTAAAGGAATGAACTACCTATTTCAAGAAGACAGTTCTTCTCAAATCTTTAACTTAGGAACTGAAAAAGGCTATACCGTCAAAGAAATCTTTAAAACTGCTGAAGAATTACTGAATCAAAAAATACCACACGAAATTGTTGCTCGACGTGCTGGTGACCCAGCCAGCGTCCTAGCAGACGCATCAAAAGCTAAAAAATATCTTGATTGGAAGGCTAGCTACTCCCTCGAAGATATTATTTTATCAGATTATCGTTGGCGTGTTAAAGAAGGCAAAAACATTTTAGAATAGGAAAACAGAGGAGAAGGTCCTGGTACTCTCTCCTTGTTTTATTCATTAAATTGTCAGAAAATTTATTGACAGATTAAAGAAATCGTGTTACAGTAATATCCGCAGGTATCTTTCGGTACCAAATCTACATGAAAGGACGGGGTATGAAACTTTCTCATTATTTAATTGGCTTACTTCTAGTCCTAGTCTTTCTCTCTATTAGCATTGGGACCAGTGATTTTTCATGGGGAAAACTCTTTTCTCTGGATCATGAAACTTGGCTTCTCTTTCAAGAGTCCCGTCTCCCAAGAACCATCAGTATTCTCCTGACGGCCTCTAGTATGAGTATGGCAGGACTTCTCATGCAGACTATCACTCAAAATCAGTTTGCTGCTCCGAGTACAGTTGGAACCACTGAAGCCGCCAAACTGGGAATGGTATTGAGCCTCTTTGTCTTTCCGTCGGCTAGTCTGACTCAAAAGATGCTCTTCGCTTTTGTTTCATCCATCGTATTCACCCTCTTCTTCCTAGCCTTTATGACTATTTTCTCTGTAAAGGAAAGGTGGATGTTGCCTCTGATTGGAATCATCTATAGCGGGATTATCGGTTCTGTGACAGAAGTTATCGCCTATCGTTTCAATCTGGTTCAGAGTATGACTGCCTGGACCCAGGGCTCCTTCTCCATGATTCAGACCCATCAGTATGAGTGGCTCTTCTTAGGCCTCATCATCCTGATAGCCGTTTGGAAATTATCCCAAACCTTCACCATCATGAATCTGGGCAAAGAAACCAGTGAGAGTTTAGGGATTTCTTACTCCCTACTTGAAAAACTAGCTCTCTTTCTGGTGGCACTAACGACTAGTGTCACCATGATTACCGTGGGTGGCTTGCCATTTCTCGGGGTCATCGTTCCCAATCTTGTTCGCAAGCACTATGGAGATAATCTAAGTCAGACCAAACTCATCGTAGCACTGGTCGGTGCCAATCTAGTTCTGGCCTGCGACATCCTATCCCGAGTTCTGATTCGGCCCTATGAGCTGTCTGTCAGTCTTCTACTAGGAATCATCGGTAGCCTCGTCTTTATCCTACTTCTCTGGAGAGGGGGACGAAAAGATGCAGTTTAAAAGCAAACATACCAAGCTCTTCTGGTTTCTTATTATTCTTACCGTCGGAGCTTGTCTTCTCTACTTTTGGCCCATCACTCACTTGTCAGCCTTTGCTTGGAAGTTGCGTTCCCAAAAGATCATCGTTTATCTCTTGGTAGCCATCGCGACAGGGATTTCGACCATTAGTTTTCAAACCCTGACGGAAAATCGTTTCCTGACACCAAGTATTTTGGGAATCGAATCCTTCTACGTCCTACTACAAACTCTGCTACTGGTTTTTGAAAATAAGTTTCTTCAACTTGGCAAGTCTCCTATCTTAGAATTCCTAATCTTACTTCTCGTCCAATCCCTCTTCTTTCTTGCCTTACAAGGCTACTTGAAGATACTGATGAAGCAAGATTTGGTCTTCATCCTTCTGATCTGTCTAGCCCTCGGAAGTCTCTTTCGAAATATCAGTACCTTCCTTCAGGTCCTGATGGATCCAAACGAATACGATAAACTGCAAAACAGCCTTTTTGCTTCCTTTCAGCATCTCAATACTTCCATCCTAGCCATCGGCTCTCTGATTATCCTTGCTTTGACAATCTTTTTCTTTCGGAAAGCAGTCATTCTGGATGTCTTGCATCTGCAAAGAGAAACGGCTCAGATATTGGGACTCGATGTTGAAAAAGAACAGAAAGAACTCCTCTGGGGCATCGTGCTTTTGACCTCAACGGCTACTGCCTTGGTAGGGCCTATGGCCTTCTTCGGTTTTATGCTAGTCAACCTCACCTACCTAATTGTCAAAGACTATCGGCACAAGTTGCTCTTTATCGTGACCATTCTGGTCGGATTTATCAGTTTGACCTTGGGGCAGGCCCTGATTGAACGAGTATTTGCTCTGGAAATTCGCATCAGTATGATCATCGAGAGTGTGGGTGGCTTCTTATTCTTTATCTTACTTTATAGGAGGGCGCGTCGGTGAAACTGGAAAACATTGACAAATCCATTCAAAAACAGGATATTTTGCAAGGTATTACGCTTGAAGTCAGTCCTCAGAAACTGACAGCCTTTATTGGCCCCAATGGTGCCGGAAAATCGACTCTCCTCTCCATCATGAGCAGATTGACCAAGAAAGATCAGGGAATTCTCAGTATCAAAGGCCGTGAAATCGAGAGCTGGAATTCGCAAGAACTGGCTCAAGAACTGACTATCCTAAAGCAGAAAATCAATTACCAAGCCAAATTGACTGTTGAAGAACTGGTCAGTTTTGGACGTTTTCCCTACAGTCGAGGTCGACTGAGAGCAGAAGACTGGGAAAAAATCCGAGAAACTCTGGACTATTTAGAACTGACCAACTTAAAAAACCGCTACATCGATAGCCTGTCTGGGGGACAACTCCAGCGGGTCTTTATCGCTATGGTACTGGCCCAGGATACAGACTTTATCTTGCTGGACGAACCACTCAACAATCTCGATATCAAGCAAAGCGTCAGCATGATGCAGATTCTTCGGAGACTAGTGGAAGAACTCGGTAAGACCATTATCATCGTCCTCCACGATATCAACATGGCTAGTCAGTATGCAGATGAAATTGTCGCCTTCAAGGACGGCCAAGTCTTTAGCAAGGGAACGACATGTCAAATCATGCAGGCTGACCTGCTCAGTCAACTCTATGAGATTCCCATCACGCTAGCTGATATCAATGGCAAAAAGATCTGTATCTATAGCTAGTAACATAGAAGCTCAAGTTAGAGAACCTTCAGTCTCTTAGTCAATAAGACCAAGAGACTCCCTAAATCGTTATCACATTTTAAAAAGGAGAAATCATGAAAACATCCCTTAAACTTTATTTCACTGCCCTAGCGGCCAGCTTCTTGCTTCTACTTGGTGCATGCAGTACAAATACAAACTCAAGTACTAGCCAGTCGGAAACAAACAGCTCTGCTCCAACAGAAGTAATCATTAAAAGCTCACTAGACGAGGTCAAACTGTCAAAAGTTCCTGAGAAAATCGTTGTCTTCGACCTCGGTGCTGCAGATACTATTCGCGCTTTAGGTTTTGAAAAGAATATCGTTGGAATGCCTACAAAAACTGTTCCGACTTATCTCAAAGACCTAGCTGGAAAAGTTAACAATGTTGGTTCTATGGTTGAGCCAGACCTAGAAGCCATTGCTGCTCTTGAACCAGATTTGATTATCGCTTCACCACGTACCCAAAAATTCGTAGATAAATTCAAAGAAATCGCTCCGACTGTTCTCTTCCAAGCAAGCAAGGACGACTACTGGACTTCTACCAAGGCTAATATCGAATCCTTAGCAAGTGCCTTTGGTGAAACTGGTACACAGAAAACCAAGGAAGAATTGGCCAAGCTAGACAAGAGCATCCAAGAAGTCGCTACTAAAAATGAAAGCTCTGACAAAAAAGCCCTTGCTATCCTCCTCAACGAAGGAAAAATGGCTGCCTTTGGTGCCCAATCTCGTTTCTCTTTCTTGTATCAAACTTTGAAATTCAAGCCAACTGATACTCAATTTGAAGATTCTCGCCACGGACAAGAAGTCAGCTTTGAAAGTGTCAAAGAAATCAATCCTGACATCCTCTTTGTCATCAACCGCACCCTTGCCATCGGTGGGGACAACTCTAGCAACGACGGTGTCCTAGAAAATGCCCTTATCGCTGAAACACCTGCCGCTAAAAATGGTAAGATTATCCAACTAACACCAGATCTCTGGTATCTAAGCGGAGGCGGACTTGAATCAACCAAACTCATGATTGAAGACGCACAAAAAGCCTTGAAATAAGCTGCTTCAAACTCAACTAACATCTTTACATGATAAAACGCATCCTATCAAGCTCACTCAAACCTGATAGGATGCATTTTTATCATTTCACTAAAATATTTTTACCTAGCCTCATTTTTCTTCTTGATTCCGTTTAAGGGAAAAATGGTCTGGGACGGGGTCCTTACCTGTTTTCGACCAGGGATGGCAACGTAAAATCCGAGTCAAGCCCATCAAAACACCCTTGAAGGCATGTTTTTCAATAGCCTGAATCATGTAGTTGGAACAAGTCGGCTCAAAGCGACAAGATGGGGGAAAGACTGGTGAGATAAACCGTTGGTAAAAGCGCACAGGCGCTATTAAAATTCGTTTCATTATTTCTTGGTTACAGCCATGGTGTGTAGTTGGCTGATTTCTTTTTTATTAAGACGACGGGATTCTCCTGGACGGAGTCCTGTCAAGTCTAGATGTCCAAAACGGGTCCGTGACAACTTGTCCACTTGAAGACCGACAGCTTCAAACATCTTTTTAACCTGGTGGTTACGCCCTTCATGGATAGTCAACTGCACCACAGAGCGGTTTTTGACTGGGTCCACTTTGAGAATCTCATAGACAGCAGGCTTGGTTTTCTTGCCATCAATCTCAAGACCACGCGTCAAAGGGCGGAGGTTTTCTTTGTTGGCCACACCTTTAACACGCGCAACATAAACCTTGTCAATCTCATTACGCGGGTGAATCATCTCGTCTGTAAAGTCCCCATCATTGGTCAAAATTAAGACTCCTGATGTATCCCAGTCCAAACGACCTACAGGGTAGATGCGCTCCTTCACGTTGGGCAAGAGGTCGACAACCGTCTTGCGGCCCTTGTCATCTGTCACACTGGAAATGACACCGCGTGGTTTGTTAAGCAGATAATAGACCTTCTCTTCGTTGTAGATAGGCTGACCTTCAACTTCGACCTTATCACCTGACTTAATGGTCGTTGCGAGTTCACGCACCACTTGGCCGTTGACCGTCACCAAGCCTTGCTTGATCAACTCTTCTGCTTTTCTCCTACTGGCCACACCTGCGTGGGCAATATACTTATTGATTCTCATCTTCTTCTATCCTTTCACCAAATAATTGGCTTTCTTGGGCTTGAATCTCAAGCTCATCAATCACTGGTAATTCTTCCAAATGATTTATCCCCATGTAATCTAGGAAATAATCTGTAGTCACATAGAGGTTGGGACGACCCAACACTTCTTTTTTCCCGTCTTCTCGTATCAAATCAAATGCCTGCAACTTTGCCAAGGCCCCACTCGAGTTGACCCCACGGATGGCATCAATCTCTATCCGTGTGATGGGCTGTTTGTAAGCAATGATGGACAAGGTCTCAAGGGCAGCCCGAGATAAACTCTGGTTGATAGGTGCCTTAGAGTATTCCTTCAAAATCTCTGCAAATTGAGGCTTGGTCACCAATCTATAAGCGCCCCCTGTCTCAATCAGAGCCAAACTGGAATCTGGATCCTTTTCATACTTCTGGGCTAATTTTTCTAAACTCTGTTGGATGCCTGTCGGTGGCAGAGAGAGGAGTTCAGCTAACTGGCGGACTCTAATCCCATCTTCACCCGCTACAAACAAGAGCGCTTCTATTTTTGCTAAAGTACTCATCTTTCCTCTCTATCAAGTCTAGCTTTGGGCCACTTGACTTTCTTCCTTCTTTTCCATGAGATAAATATCTCCGAAACTTTCCTCTTGCACAAGAATCAGCTCCTGGGTTTTGATTAACTCTAGGGTTGCCAAAAAGAGGGTGATGACCTCTTGGACATTCTGGGCTTCCTTAAACAAATCCTGCAAGCGCAATTGATCTCGTCCAGTCAAGGACTCTTTCACGATAACCATCATGTCCTCAATCTTATACTCATCCCGCAAGATAGTCGTGTGATTCTGTGCAAACTCCTCTTTTTTCTTGGATAGGATATTTGAAAAAGCCAAAAAGAGGTCAATGGTCGTCTTGTCATGCACAAGCTCCGCATCTTCGTAAATCAACTCTGTCGGCGCTTTGGAATAATACTGGGCCCGATCTTGGTGCTTGGCTTCCAAGTGCTCCCCCAAGAGCTTGAACTTGCGGTATTCTTCGATTTGAGAGAGAAGATCCTGCTCCAGGTCATCCTCCAAGTCTGTCACTTCTGCTACCTTTGGAAGGAGTTTGCGACTCTTAATCAGCATGAGCTGACTAGCCATAACCATATACTCACCCGTCACTTCCAGACGCATGGCCTGCAGGGTTGAAACATAGGCTAGATACTGTTCAATGACTTCTGTGATAGGAACATCGTAGATATCCATCTGGTACTTAGAAACCAGGTGCAAGAGCAAGTCCAGGGGCCCTTCAAAATCTTTTAATTTAATATCCATTATCTATATTTTTCTAAGGTCAGGACTGTTTTTAATCCTAATTTTTTTGCAATTTCGTACAAATCGACCTTGTTTTCTATTTGTCTTAGAATGAACTGTTCACGTAAGGCTTGAGCTGATAATGATGGAAAACCTTTCTCCTTGACAAAAGATTCTAGCTGACGGAAGGCCCACTGACGAGAATAGGCTTTCCCTGCCCTTTCAAAAAGATAGGTCTGCCCCATCAAGGGCTCCAATTCTGAAAGCAAGAGCGTGGGAATGGTGACAATCCTCTGTTGAGAAGCCTTCTTGATTCTCAACACCTGAAAATCCAGATTGATATCCACAACCTTAAGGGCTAAAATCTCACTCGGCAAGAGCCCTATTTCCAAGATCAGGAGAGCTAGTAACCGTCCCTCTGGATAGTCGCTTTCCTGCCAAAAAGAGTCTAGGTCTAGAATCTCTGGCTTTTCGGTCTTCTTTTCAGCTTGTTTAGCTAATTCTAAGCGGTAAAAGCTATCCACTTCTCCTTTTTGATAGAGAAAGTAGAGAAATTGGTTACAGGCCGAAATCTTTCGCTTCTGGGCGCTGATTTTTAGATTGGCTAGCTGGGCTTGGTAAATCTTGAGACTAGTCTCCGAAATCCGCTCGCCCACGACGTCTAAAAATTGCTCCAAATCATACTTATAGGACTGCTTGGAATTGGCAGACAGACCCTGCTTTTCCTCTAAAAAGGCTGAAATCCTGTCTCTCATTTGCATCGAATCTCATATTCCTTACTAAAGTCATGCAAGAGGGCATTCACTGCCTTGAGGATAGACTTGCGCGTGATAATCCCTTGGAAAATACCAGACGCATCCACAACCGGCAAGAAGGACTCATCTACCAGCTTGTGCAAGACCTCCGTAATGGTAAAATCAGGCGAGACGACCGCTACGTCCGTTCTCGTCATATGAACGATATCCGTATCTGCCATGATTTCTTGACTCAAATCATGCTCCATCTGATAAGCCATAATATCTCTGAGCCCAATAGTTCCAACAAAGTGTTTTTCATCTGTCACAACAGGAACACGGGTATAGGTCATCTGACTGAGCAAGAGGGTCGCGTGATCTGCATTGTGGGTATCAATCAACACGGCCAGATTTTTAGCAGGAGTCAAAAAAGTTTCTTCTTGCCCCAACAAGAAAGTCTCAAACTCCTTGGCAATCATCGGCTAAACTCCTTGGACAAGCCCGGATACACCTCATGAGCTCGTGTCAAAAAGTCGACTTTGAAGTAACTATCATCAATCTCCACACGAGCATAGAGACATTCTCTGATGCTCCCACGCGGTTGACTGATAGAACCTGGATTTAGAAAAAGAGTCTTTCCTTCCATCCAAGCGTTTGGTACATGCAAGTGACCATAGAGACAGATATCGGCCTCTTCTTCCTGAGCCCAGTAGTCCAACTTTTGAAAGTTGAAATTGATGTCAAACAAGTGACCATGGGTTTGGATAATCTTGGTCGAACCAAGCTCAGTCACCAAACGTTCTGGGTAACCTCCATAGAAGTCCATATTCCCTTTAACAACACGGATGCCTTCCCAAAGGGGAGAATCAGGACGCAGTTCAGAATCGCCGTTATGAAAAACGGCGTCAACTTTGCCCACATAGCGATCACGGATTTCTTCCACAATCAAGCTATCGCCATGAGAATCGCTCATTACAATGATGGTTTGCTTTGCCATGATGGAAATACCTCCAAAAGTTTCTTAACGGCTAAGGCACGGTGAGATTGACTATTTTTTTCTTCAAGGGTTAATTCAGCTGAGGACTTGCCTGTCTCTCCTACAAGGAAGAGAGGGTCATAGCCGAAGCCATTTTCACCCTTAGGTTCAAAGTTAATGTAGCCTGGCCAGTCAGCTTCAACAACCAAACTTTCCTTGTTTGGACTGGCTACGACTAGGGTTGTATGGAATTGAGCCGAGCGGTCCTTGAGTTCAAAGACCATGGCCAATTCGTGCAAGAGTTTGGCATTGTTTTCACGGTCAGTAGCTCCCACACCTGCGAAACGAGCTGACCAGACACCTGGCAAGCCACCAAGGACATCAACTTTAAGTCCAGAATCATCTGCCAGAACCATCTTGCCTGTTAATTGAGAAATAGTTTCTGCCTTGAGACGGGCATTTTCTTCGAAGGTCATGCCTGTTTCTGCTACTTCAGGCAAGTCAGGATAGTCATTAAGATTTTCCACATCGTAGCCTAGCTTGTCAAATATAGCTCGGAATTCCTTGGTCTTGCCTTCGTTACGAGTCGCAATCAATAAGGTTTCTCTGACCTTGCTTGTCTCAAAGAAATCATGAACATTGACCCCTTCTTTAGGCAATGCTACATGCAGGAGTTGCGCATTTTCAATCAAGAGAAAAGCTCCCTGACGTTGGATGACTTCCAGATTTCGTCCCATTTCTTGGTTGAGGATATCTACCACAAAAGACAATAAACGGTAGAGAGAACCATAGCGTAAAACAATCACAGAAATAGGAAAACCTTGTTCCTCATCTCGAAATCTTTGGGCAAACTCAAATAGAGGAAAATCCAAGTCTTCATCAGTCAATGTCCGGACACCACCAAAAATACTATATGAGCCGACATACCAGTCCTGGTCATCCTTGTATTCATAAATTTTATTTGTCATAATTCTACATGCTCCACATGAATCTCTTTTTCAAGCCATTCTTCACCAATTTGTGCAAAACTTTGGCTGCTGGCTGTTGTGTAAAAACGGTGATTAAGTGGTCCAGCATCGCGACCACGATTGATTTCAAAATAATTGAGTAAGACTGAGATGTCTCGTACGCACTCTGCCCCACTATCGATGAGCTGAACCTTGGGCCCCATGACATTTTGAATAATAGGTCTGAGGAGTGGATAGTGGGTACAGCCCAAAATCAGGCTATCCACCTTTCCAACCAAGGGACGCAGGGTTTCATAGACCACTTTCTTGGTGACACTGGTTGACAGGGCGCCAGACTCAACCAAAGGGGCAAACTTGGGACAAGCCAAACTCTCCACCTGTAAATCCGGATCCAGATCGTTAATTTTCTGACGATAGATGTCTGATTGTACCGTCATGGGCGTTCCAATGACTCCGATTTTCCCACCTTGGCTGGACTTGATGGCTGCCGAAGCTCCTGGCAAAATCACACCTAGGACGGGAATGTCTAGTTGAGCCTTAATTTCTTCCCAGACGACCGCAGTCGCAGTGTTACAAGCAATGACAATCATTTTGACATCCTTGGTCAAGAGAAAGTTGACCAACTGCCAAGTATATTCACGAATTTGCTCAGCAGGACGGGGACCATAGGGCGCCCGCGCCGAATCTCCAATATAGACGATTTCTTCATGGGGAAGCTGGCGCATGAGCTCGCGCACAACGGTCAAGCCCCCGACACCCGAATCCAAAAAACCAATTGGTCGATTATCCATACAGTCTTCTTTCTAGTCTTTTTTCTGATTGATAGTTCATTATGATTACCGTTCCTTATGAACTGAATAATGACAGCCTAATCAACAACTATCTCTCTTAATCATAATCAAATATCAATAGAATGCAAGGAAAAAGTCTCATCCCTAAACCCTTAGCCAACATAGTGAGAAGTCTGGAACTTTCATCCCAGACTTTTCCTTATTTATTTTTTCTTTTTATTGTTAGCAAGGACTGCCTTTTGTTGGCGGATGATTTGGTGGTAAACTTGTTGTACCTTGGCTTCGCTTGGTTTTTGACCATTTGCACTCAAAAGAGTACGAACTGCTTCAGCATTCAAACGTGGGTTATCAGCGAATTCTTTTTCAATTTGCTTACGAACCAAGTACATTCCTCCAAGAGCTCCTCCTAGAAAAGCTAGCACAATCAATACAATTGCTAAAAGTAAATCCATCATTTTTCTCCTGTTTCTTTTTGAGTCTCTTTCATTATACCACAAAATAGCCACCCTGACCAGTTTGTTTTACGCTTTCAGAGATGGAATAGACAGCAAAAAGAACCCTGCTTTTATGCGAAAGAGGGCTCCTTACTAAGTTTAATTTACATAGATAGCCAGTGTCTGGTAAGGTTTGAGTAGAATTTTTTCAGACACTTCTGCATCTTCATAGTTTGAAAGCAAAATCTGTCTATTTTGGTAGGCTGCGGGTAAATCGATTTCCACTTCTGTGGCATAAAAATTATTGAGTACTAGTAACTTTTGATCCTCATACTGGCGTTCAAAAGTATAGACTTGTTTGCTATCTTCAAAGACTGGTTTGTAACTTCCTTCTGATATGATAGGCATTTCTTTACGAAGTCGAATCAAGTCTTGGTAGAAGGTGAAAATCGGGCCTTGGATTTCATTTTCTACATTGATGTGAGGGTAGGATTTTCCTGCCTTGAGCCAAGGTGTGCCTACTGTAAATCCTGCATTTTCCGAAGAATCCCACTGCATGGGAATTCGTGAATTATCACGCGACTTAGCCTGAATAATCAGGAAGGCTTCTTCCTGACTCTTCCCTTCCTCTAAGAGCATCTGATAAGCATTGATCGATTCGACATCCACATAATCAGCCATCGAATCATAGTCTGGGTCAATCATCCCGATTTCCTCCCCCATATAAATATAAGGTGTTCCACGAGAATTTCTATTTGTAGATTTTGCAAAACGTAAGAAATAAAAGACTGAGACACTAGATCTCAGCCTTTTTCTTTATCCCAAAACCAATTCATCACTGACTAGACTTTGACCACTATTTTTCTGGAAGAGATGCATGAGATCTTCAACTGTCAGATGCTTTTTCTCCTCTCCCTTGACATCCACCACTATCTTGCCTTGATAGAGCATAATGAGACGATTTCCGTACTCAATCGCATGGTTCATATCGTGGGTAATCATCAAAGTCGTCAACTGATGGTGTTCCACAATCTTTTGCGTCAAATCCATCACCATTTGACTAGTTTTCGGGTCAAGTGCCGCAGTATGTTCATCCAAAAGCAAAAGTTTGGGTTTTACCAGAGCTGCCATGACTAGGGTCAAGGCCTGTCTTTGTCCTCCTGAGAGATATTGAGTATCTACTTTCAAGCGGTTTTCAAGGCCAATATTCAACTCTTTCAAGGCCTCTTGGAACTGGATCCTATCCTTCTCCTTTACGCCCCAGCCAAGCCCTCTCTTCTGCCCACGTCTTAAGGCAATAGCCATATTCTCCTCAATCGTCAAACGAGAAGCTGTTCCCATCTTAGGATCTTGAAAAACACGGGCAATATCCTTGGCTCTCTTTCTGACACTCAGATTTTTAATGGATTTGCCTGCCAATAAAAGGTCCCCTTCGTCCACCGATAGATTGCCAGCCAAGATATTCATCAAAGTGGATTTGCCTGCCCCATTTCCACCAATCACAGAGATAAAATCTCCCTCTTCAACCTCTAAATCTAATCCTTTGAGGACATGGTTCTCATTGACCGTCCCTGCTTCAAATGTTTTGTGAATATTTTCAAGTGTTAACAAACTTGCCATAACTTTCTCCTCCTATTCATTTCTCAATTTCAGACCACGAATCTTTAATCTCTTTTGCAATTCTGGTGCAAATAAAACTAAGGCTAACAAGATTGCATTAAAGAGACGAACTAGGTTTTGATCTAGATTTGGAATTTCATAGATATTTAAAATAATCAAACGGTAAACAATAGCACCGATTCCGATGGATAATAAGCGACTTCCAATGGTCAAGTCGTGTATCAAAACTTCCGCAATAATAACTGCACTCAAACCAACAACAATGGTTCCTGTCCCAGAAGTCACATCTGAAAATCCATCATTTTGGGCAAACAAGGAACCACATAAGGCAATCAAGCCGTTTGAAATCATGTAACCAACAATCTTCATGGTGTCTACATTAACCCCATTGGCCTCACTCATCGGAATATTGTCCCCAGTCGAACGCAAGACCAAGCCAATCTCTGTCTTCATCAAAAGAGTCAAGACCAAACAAACAAGTAAGAGACAGGCCAAACTAAGTGAGAAAACAGCTTCTTCAGTTGTCAGCCCCAAGCTCGCCAATTGTTTAAAGACGGTTGCAGAATCTCCCAAGGAAAGATTAGGCACGCTTCCCATGATTTTAATATTGATTGAATAAAGCCCTGTCAAGGTCACAATACCTGTCAAGAGAGCTGGAATTTTCATCTTGGTGTGGAGCATTCCTGATACTAGACCTGCTACCATACCTGCAAACAAAGCAAGTAAAGTCGCAATCCAAGGATTTGTCCCTGCCTGTATCTGAGATACGACGACAGCAGCCCCCAGTGGAAAGGCTCCTTCAGCAGTCATATCCGCAATATCCAAAATACGGAAAGTCAAGTAGACCCCAATCGCCATAATCGACCACAACAAACCTTCTGATAAACTAGATAATACAAAATTCATCTCAAACCTCCTTATTCCTTGCCTTCTAACTTACTAATATCAATTCCCAATGCATCTGCCATTTCTTGATTGGTATGCAATTCCAGTTTTTCAGGCAACTCAACTGCTATATTTTCTGGTTTCTCACCTTTTAAGACACGAATCAACATGCGGGCTGTCTGCCGTCCCAATTCTTCATAATTGGTACCGTAGTTATACAAACCACCAACCGCAATCATTTCCGTTGAGCCACCGAATACTGGAACCTTGTGTTTAATAGAAACCTGCTTAACTGTTTCCATGGTTGACGAAATGATATTGTCCGTTGGTACAAAAACCATATCCACTTCTGCCATCAAACTCTCTGCTGCCGCCTTGACATTGTTACTGTCCAAGATTGTTTTTTCAACAACGGTAAAGCCTTTTTCTTCCAGAAGTCGCTTAGCTTCATCCTTTTGGACAACTGAGTTTGGCTCGCTCTGAGTATAGAGGATTCCAATTGTTTTAGCTTTTGGCAACACTTTCTTTATCAAATTGATTTGGGTTGAGATAGCATCTGATGACTGATCACTTGTTCCAGTTACATTTCCCCCCGGATGTTCTCTTGACTCAACCAACTTGGCACTGACAGGATCTGTTACAGCTGAAAAGATAACCGGTGTCGTTTGTGTTGTATTAGCCAAGCTCTGAGCAGAAGGCGTTGCGATGGCTAGAACGACATCACTAGATTCTGCTAGTTGCTGGGAAATCGTTTTTAGATTTCTTTGTTCTCCCTGTGCATTTTGCAAATCAATCTCGATATTTTTCCCCTCAATATAGCCTTGCTTGGCCAGCTCATCCACAAAACCTTCTCTAGTAGCGTCTAGGGACTGGTGGGTAATAAACTGCGAAATACCGATACGAAACACATCTTTTTTCTTATCTGCCTTCAACTGATGCAAACTAATCAGAGAGGTCAAGAGGATCCCCACTACCAAGAGGGGTGCTAGTAATTTTCGAACAACTTTCATAATGAAACTCCTTCTCAGAAAAGATAAAACAAAAAACCGCCTAGATACTATCTAAACGGATGCTTGAAATAATCTAACAAGTTACAACTTAGCTAGTCCATTTAGATATTCATCTATATGGACCACAATTAAAAATCTTAGCCACATAGATACAAACAAATTGCTTGAACTGTTTGCATCCATGGTGACATGTCTACAAACACTATCTAAAGTAGCTAAAGTAAAAGTTTTGATTCATAATTACAGCTTGTCTCTTATTCATTTCTTTTTCTGCTTTCTTTTTTGATGTTTCCTATCTTACCACCTTTTTCATCACCTGTCAAGAATATTTCAGAATTTTTTAAAATTTTTCGAAAATTCTTTCAAGGAGCTTTCAAAGACTTTCAAATCAGTCCAACAAAAAAAGGTTTATAATTTCCATAAAAGTTGACATGGAAATTATAAAACCATTATTAGTTTAACCCTTGTTGGTAACGCGCCAATTCGGCTTGGTTAGCCCAAACATAGTGACCTGGACGGATTTCTACCATAGATGGCTTATCTGTCTCATAATCATGTTGATCTGGATCATATACTTTCAAGACCTTCTTACGTTCCAAGATTGGGTCTGGAATTGGTACAGCTGAAAGCAAGGCCTGAGTATATGGGTGAATTGGATTATTAAACAATTCTTCTGTTTCTGCAACCTCTACAATAACACCCTTATAAATAACTGCGATACGATCTGAAATAAAGCGAACAACCGACAAGTCATGGGCGATGAAGAGATAGGTCAAACCAAGTTCTTTTTGGAATTTTTTGAGCAAGTTCAAGACTTGAGCACGCACAGAAACGTCCAAGGCTGAAATGGGCTCATCCGCAATAACAAAGTCTGGTTGCATGACCAAGGCACGGGCAATACCGATACGTTGACGTTGACCACCTGAGAATTCATGAGGGTAACGAGTCAAGTGCTCAGCAAGAAGCCCCACTTCACGAATAATATTTTTAACTTTCTCTTTACGTTCTTCTTCATCCTTGAACAGATGATGATTGTAAAGACCTTCTGAAATAATATAATCAACAGTCGCACGTTCATTCAAACTTGCGGCAGGGTCTTGAAAAATCATCTGGATACGACGAATCAATTCTGCAGCTTGTTCACGCGATTTCTTACCATTAATCTTTTGACCTTCAAAAATGATATCTCCATTACTTGTATCATTGAGACCGATGATAGCACGACCAATAGTTGTTTTCCCACTACCTGACTCACCTACAAGCGAGAAAGTTTCTCCCTTGTTGATAAAGAAGTTAGCATTTTTAACCGCGACAAACTTCTTACTTCCTTCACCGAAGGAAATTTCTAAATCTTTGATTTCTACTAATTTTTCAGACATTTCCTTCCTCCTAGTCAGCCAGATGGGCAAATCCCATTTTATCACGGATCTTATCGTGAAGATTTGCAATCACAGCTGGTTTTTCTACTTTTGGAGCATCCTCATGAAGTAGCCAAGTTTTAGCCCAATGTGTCTCTGATACTGAGAATTGAGGAGCTTTTTGTTCAAAGTCAATCTGCATTGCATAGTCAGAACGCAAGGCAAAGGCATCCCCTTTCAGGTCAGTATAAAGTGACGGAGGTGTTCCTGGGATTGAGTAAAGTTCCCCTTTATCATCAGCAAGCTGAGGCAAGCTAGACAAGAGACTCCATGTATATGGATGGCGAGGGTCATAGAAGACTTCCTCAACAGTTCCATACTCAACGATTTCTCCCGCATACATAACTGCTACCTTATCCGCAATACTTGCTACCACACCAAGGTCATGGGTGATAAAGATTGTTGTGAAATGGTACTCGTTTTGTAAAGATTTTAGCAAATCAATAATCTGTGCTTGGATGGTTACATCCAAGGCAGTTGTTGGCTCATCACAGATCAAGACATCAGGTCGGCAGGCAAGGGCAATAGCAATAACGATACGTTGACGCATCCCTCCAGAATATTGGAATGGGTATTCATCAAAACGTCTATCTGCATCTGGAATCCCAACCTTATTCATGTAGTCAATCGCCAATTCTTTCGCTTCTTTAGCTGTTTTGCCTTGGTGTTTTACAATAACTTCTGTAATCTGACTACCAATTGTTTTAATTGGGTCCAAACTAGTCATTGGATCTTGGAAGATAGTCGCAATCTTAGCACCACGAATTTGTTCCCAATCCTTGTGAGAAGACAAGGCTGTCAAGTCCTGACCACGGTAGTCAATACTTCCTTGGGCAATGCGACCATTTTCTTCAAGCATACCTGTGAAAGTCTTTGTCAAAACAGATTTCCCTGATCCTGACTCACCTACCAAGGCTAATACTTCTCCTTCAACTAGTTCAAGGGAAACGCCGCGAATGGCTGTCAATACTTTGTCACGAACGTCAAATTCCACGACAATATCGCGAGCAGTCAAAATTACATTTTTTTCTTTTGTCATTTCTACTCCTATCTATGTGTACGTGGATCACTAGCATCCGCTAAGTTTTGACCAACTACGAAAAGGGATAAGGATACCAAGACAAGAGTTGTCAATGGAATCCAGAACAAGTAAGCATTGGTTGTTACGTTTTGTGAATAATCCGAAATCAAACGACCCAAACTTGGCACGGTAATCGGTAATCCAAGACCGAAGAATGACAAGAAGGCTTCGTATGAGATAAAGCTTGGAAGCATTTGAGTCATGGTTGTCACAATAACAGATACCAATTGAGGCATGATATTTTTGGCAACAATCTTCAAGGTTGGTGTTCCCAAAGTACGTGATGCCAAGTTGTATTCCAAGTCACGATAGCGCAAGATTTGCACACGGATCATGAAGGCAATCCCAATCCATGTTGTTACACTCATTGCAAAAATCAGATTCCAGAATCCAGCTCCGATTGAGTAAGTCAAGACAATGACAATCAAAAGAGATGGGATGTTTGAGATGACGTTATAAACTTCCATCATCACACGGTCTACTGATTTCGAAATTCCCCAAATACCACCGACAAAGACACCGATAACCAAGTTAATCACTGTCGCAATCACAGAAATGAGGATAGAGTTACGAGCTCCGAACCAAACACCGTCAAAGAGCGATTTACCGTTACTGTCAGTACCGAACCAATGCTCAGCATTTGGCTTAATATAACGAGCACTAAAATCGTTCACTTTGCTGACATCATTGAAATCAAACTTAGAAAACATTGGGTAGATGAAACTCATCAAAATGATAGCTACCAAGATTCCCAACATGACTACAGTTGATTTCTTCTTCATAAATTGTCTAAACACTGAACCCCAGTATGAATAAGCTGGCGCATCAATGGCTTCAGAGGCAAAATCGTCACGTTTTACAAACTGAAATTTTTCTTTATCGATTGTAGACATTATTTGCCTCCTTTCTCAGTCAATTTAATACGTGGGTCAATAATAGTCATCCAAATATCTCCCAAAAGAAGTGAGAAGATAGAAATACATGTAAAGATGAAGACAAGACCAACGACCATAGAGTTATTAGATGCTTTTACAGAGTCAATCAACATTTTACCCATACCTGGGAAGGCGAAGACTGTTTCAGTAAGGGTTGCACCACCGATAACCCCGATAACAGCACCAGGAATTCCTGAAACTAGCGGAACCATGGCATTTTTAAAGATGTGTTTGTTTGAAATTTCTTTTTCAGACAAACCTTTTGCACGAGCAAAACGAACAAAGTCCTGTGATTGCAAGTCAATCATGTAACGACGAATCCAAATAGCTGTACCAGGAGCACCCAATAAACCAAGGATAACTGCTGGTAAAACATACGAACGCCAATCTCCAGCACCCAAAATAGGGAATGAATCTGGAAGACCAATTGATGATCCAATCAAACGAACAATGTAAACCAAAGCAATGGTTAGAAGGGCCATCAAGAAGGTCAAAAACCCTGTTGAGAAGCTATCAATCCAAGTATTCTTGAAGCGAGCCATAGCTGAACCAAGTGGCACGGCAATCGCATAAGAAATCACCAAACCGATCAATCCAACAACAGCAGAGCTGGCAATCATTGAAGGATATTGGTAGTTACTTTCTGTAGCTGTATAAGGATCATCTTTTCCGTAGTTTGCTACTTCACGAGAATCAGCCTGACTAGGTGATTTATAGGTTCTTGAGTAAATATTTACAGAAGAAGTTTTCTTACCTGTTGGGAACTGAACTTGAGATGTTTTTGTTTGTCCTTGTCCTTGAGTAATAACCTGTAAAACAGGGCTATTAGCATAGGTTGGATAAGAGTCACCTAAATTGATGTTCACAAAGTTTTGATGCACAAATGGGAACTGACTGTTGAAGTACAAGAGATATTTGTGTTTAGTACCTGAACCGACCAATGACCATCCGATAGCTGGATCGTTTTCAAAACGAAGATAACGTTTCAAGTCTGGATTTTCAGGGTCTTGAATTTTATTTGTATGGTCAATATCAATCAAGTTAGCATAGAAGTGAAAAACACGTTCAAAAATTGGGATTTCACGAGTAGCGTAGAATTGGCCACTTTCAGTAAATTCTCCCAAGGTCCAACCATGACCGATTTGTTTGATGTATTTTTCATAGATAGCCTTGTTGGTGTCATTAGCTTCAACTGTTACAGAGGCATCCATCTGGCTGGCTTTTTCTTGCAATTCCTTGGTATCGTAGTACTCGATATAGCCCATACGCTCATAAACAGTGTTCTCATAGTTATCACGCTTATCAGCAGTTGTCGCAATCTTGTTATAGTTGGTATCCTGTTTGAAAATCAATTTTCGAGGAACCATTGTATAGATAATCGTGTAAGTCAAGGTTGTTACTAAGAAGATAGAAACCAATGACCGCAAGACACGCATAAAAATATATTTCTTCATATCGTTTCCTTTTTAAATCCCAAAAGAACCTTCTCCTCATGGAGAGAAAGTTCCCTTGAGAGTTATTTATTTAACGTGTTTAGTCAATTCTTTTTGAACTTTTTCGTTTGATTCTTTTTTCTCTTTAATCCATTTCTCACGAGCTTGTTCATAATCAGCCTTTGTTACAACTTTGTCTTGTAACTGAATATATTTGAAGTAGAGATTTGAACCTTTGTCTCCAGATTGGCTATAAGAAGCTGAGAATGGTACAACACGAGAAATGAATGGTGCAGCACCACTAGAAGACATAGCTGGTAAGAAGAGTGAACTGTCTGTCAACCAAGCTTGAGCAGCAGCATATTTTTCATAACGTTTGTTAAGATCACTTGTTTCTTTTCCAGCTTCATCAAGCAATTTATCGTAATCTTTCACACCAACTTTAGCTGCAGCTGCATTTGATGGGTCATCATACCCCATATAAGTTTTCGTTTGCTCACTATTAGTTGATTTAAGGATATCAAGGTAAGTTGATGGATCTTCATAGTCAGGATTCCATCCAACCGCACCTGAAAGATCCCAATCCTCAGCTGCCGCATTAGCAGCATAATAAGTCGCATTAAAGAATTCATCTTTAGAAATTTGTTGAATATCGATGACAACATTTTCTTCGCCTAAAACTTTTTCAACTGATTGTTTGAACGACTGAATCCGTGCGACAAAGTTTTTAGAGGTTTGGTCTACTGGAACATCCAAGTGGATAGGGAATTTCACACCTTCTGCTTCCAGAGCAGTTTTAGCTTTAGCAAATTCTGCTTTAGCTTTGTCAGCGTTAAAGAGACCGTCTTGACCATCAGCAAAGTTTACATCTTTCCACTCATCTCCATAAGTCTTAACTTTTTCAGCAACCAAGTCACCGAAAGTTTTTTCGCCTGCAGTCACAAAGTCTGGTTTCACAAATAAATTACGAACTGCGAGAGGAGCACCTTCTTTACCGTTAACTTGAGCAGAATAACCTGTACGGTCAAAGGCAAAGTTCAAGGCTTGGCGGAAGTCTTTGTTAAGAAGAGCTTTCTTAGTAGATGTTTTCTCTTCATCTGTCGTTTTAGATGTATATTTGTAATTTTGTCGATCGATATTTACACCTAAACCTCCAATACCAGCTCCTGACGGAGTGTAGAAAATATTATCCTTGTATGACTCCTCTACCTTTGAGAAGTTTGAACTTGTTGGGTAAAGACGAGCAAAACTATAAGCTCCACTTGTAAAGTTACGCTCAAGTGATTCTTGGTCCGAACCATCAAAATATGCAAGTGTTGCTGTATCTAAATGAACATTCTCTTTATCCCAGTACTGCTCGTTCTTAGCAAATTCGATAGAAGATTTAGCAGTCAAACCTTTAAGCAAGAAAGGTCCATTATATAGCAATGATGTAGGATCTGTCGCTTTAGCAAAATCAGAGCCTTTTGATTTTTCAAATTCTTCGTTTAATGGCCAGAAAATTGAATAAACCATCTTAGAGTTCCAGTAAGGTTCTGGTTGGTTCAAAGTATACTCAAGAGTATAGTCATCAACCGCTTTAACACCTACTGTAGAGAAATCTTTTGAATTCCCAGCCAAATAATCAGATAAACCTTTAACAGAAGTTTCAGCTAGATATAGAGCTTCTGATTTCTTATCTGCCGCATGTTTCAATCCATTCACGAAGTCTTTAGCAGTCACTTCGGCATATTCTTCACCATCGGATGTCATCCATTTGACACCTTTACGAATTTTGTAGGTATATGTCAATCCATCTTTTGATACAGACCAGTCTTCTGCAACCGCAGGAGTCAAATTCCCGTATTTGTCATTTGTGAAGAGGCCATCAATCCCGTTTGAAGTAGCCACTTTCGTACTCTCTTTTCCAGAAATAATATAATCTAATGTTTCTGGGTCAGCCGAATAGACATAGCCATAGGTTTTTGGAGCTGTCGAATCAGATGATTTTGAATTCCCACAAGCTACTAACACACCTGTTGCCAATAAAGCAACTCCTGCTGCAACAAAGACTCTACTTTTTTTCATTTATTTACTCCTCTGATAAAGTATAGGTTATCATCAATTATACCATAGATTTCAAGAAAAGTAAACGAATTTTCAGAATATTTAGGCTTATTGACACAAAAAATCTGAAAAAGCTATTGACTGAAAATCATTTTCAAGGTATAATAATAAACGTTAAGGCGGTATAGCCAAGTGGTAAGGCACGGCTCTGCAAAAGCTTGATCGTCGGTTCAAATCCGTCTACCGCCTTCTATAACTTGATTTATCAGGTTTCACATGAACAGAAAGCCCAATTTGAAGGGCTTTTTTCTTTTTCTTTGGATAAATAAGGATAGATTTAGAAAAGTTTTGGGGCGGATTTGGGGACTGAGTTTTTCGAGGATACTATTCCCTTTTAAAATCAACTGAAAAAAGCTTTGTCACGCATGATGACAAAAGCCTCTAGTTTACTCTGTTTCTTCTTCTATTTCAACTTCGGTAATTTGGACTTTTACCTTGGTAACACGTCCATTTTTCACTTTATCATTGGTTAGGATAAGCTGTTTGTTTTGGCTTACCAACTCATAGCTGAGCTTTTCAGTCGTTGGAATGGTCCCCACTCCTGTCAAATAGTAACCAGCGATGGTATCAACGTCATCACTTTCCAGTTCAACATCAAAGTAGTCATTAAAATCATTGAGATTCATGGTACCTTGAACAATATAAGTATCTTCTCCAATTTTATGAACTTCGATTTCAGCCTTATCTGTTTCGTCATCGATTTCCCCAACGATTTCCTCTAAGAGGTCTTCAAGTGTCACCAAACCAGCCATTCCACCGTATTCATCTAACAAAATCGCCATTTGTCTTTGGGTATTGCGTAATTCTTTTAACAAGTCATCCACAAAAATAGTTTCAGGAACAAAAAGAGGATCTTGTAAGATTTTCTTCCAAACAATATTGTCAAAACCGTCCACAAAGCCCGTATTAAGGAGACTCTTGGTATGAATAATCCCAATCACATTGTCCTTATCCCCATCATAGACAGGGATACGAGAATAATTTTGTTTTAAAATACTTTGGATGATGGTTTGACTATCATCCTGAATATCTACCATAAAGGCATCCGTTCGAGGAACCATGACTTCTCTGGCCATTAATTCGTCCAGTGAAAAGATTCCTTGTAACATTTCAATTTCGTCAGCATCTAGTGTTTCTTCACTATTTGTCAACATGTACTCAATTTCATCACGGGTCATTTTTTCATCAGCATCGTCAAAGGTCATAGGAGTCAAGCGACTCAAGAGATTGGTAGATGCAGACAAGAGCCAAACAAAGGGACTAACTAGTTTCCCAAGCCCAATGATAACTGGCGCTGTACGAATCGCCAAGGCATCCTTTAGATTAAGAGCGATTCTTTTAGGATACAATTCCCCAAAAACGATGGAAATATAAGTCAAAAATGCTAAAGATAGAAAACTTGCAACGGCATAAGATGTTTCACCATTTCCAAGCCAAGATGCAATTTCTCGTCCCAGAGTGTCTGCCAAACTCGCCCCTGATAAGATCGTAATCAGGGTAATCCCTACTTGAATGGTTGATAAAAAGTGGTTAGGATTTTCTAGTACCTTCAGCAGACGGATATAGCGTCTATCTCCTTCTTCTGCCTTTTGTTCAACCCGCGCACGGTTAAGTGAAACCATGGCCATTTCTGTGGCTGAGAAAAAAGCATTTAACACTGTCAAGATAAACAATAAAACAAATTGTAGCAACAAATTCTGACTACTTGGGTCTTCCATAGTTCTTCTCCTAAAATAGTATCTTACCCTCTATTATATCACAAAATATAGTCCAGTACATATTATTTTTTCTCATACTCTTCGAAATTCACTTTAAACCACGTCAGCTTCATCTGCAACTTCAAAGCTGTGCTTTGAGCAACCTGTGGCTAGCTTCCTAGTTTGCAATTTGATTTTCATTGAGTATCATTGTATATTGTAGCCCTGCTTAAACTAGTAAAAAAGAACTCCTATATCCACAAGTGACATAGGAGTTTATGTTATCTTTTACTGAGTTACCGTTACTTCTCCAGTTCGGTAATCCAGTTGAAGTCCCTTTTGAACATTGGGAACTAGGACATTAAATTCCAATTCTCCGTCTGAAGACTTGGCTTCAATCTGTGAAGCTGAAGGAACTAAATCCTCGTTTGAAGCATAATAAAGAGTTACACGGTAACGGACACGCTTGTTTTGGTCCAAGGCCTTACGTACCATGCTTTCATAGTAGTTTTGACCAGTCGAATCCTCGGCTTGAGCCTGATTTGCCCAGGCTGTTTGAACAGCAATGTTTTTAGGATTGCTTGTCGAGGCATCAAAACCATCCAAGCCACCGATTAAGGCATAGCCTAACAAGTGACCTCTATCGACCGCATGGGTATAAGACCCCTTTAGATTCTTAACCTGATGCCAGCCTGGAGGAGTCCATGAAGTCGAACCATTCCCAGTTTCTTCACGATTCTTGTACTGGCGAGTAGCCTTAGACAAGAGGGCATTAGCTACGGTTGGCACTGTTTCCTTGCCCACTGTCTTTGTTTTATTATCAGCGTAAGGTTTACTTGAAACCTTGGCATCTAGATTTGTTTTATTACCATTGACGATAAAAGCACCTGAGCCATTCCACTCAAGACTCCCTTTTATTTGGCTTTTGACTGCATCTGTTAAGACACTTTCTGCCAACTCTTGACTAGGAGCTTCAGACGCTTGTTTTTTCTGACTAAGTTTGGTTTTAGGACTATTAGATGTCGACTGCATCTGCTTGATATAATAGCTTCCCGCAGATAAGAGTAATAACACTAGCAGTCCGATCAGTGTCTGTCTTGTTTTTTTATCCATTTTTCTCCTTATCTCTAGAAAAAGACTGGTTCTCCAGCCTAATTTCCTGTAAATTTATGAATCAATTCCTGCCATTTTGCTGGAGACAGGATAGCCCATGGATCTTGACCCTTGCCCAAGATTCCATAACCTACCATTAAGCCGATACCTAGGGCTAGAGCACCTAAAAACAGTACCAAAATGACTAGAAGTAAACGCTTGATTACGTAGCTTGATTTCTTATTCATCTTCATCACTTGCCTCAATCCGCTGAATCTTAGCACCTAGCTGTGCCAACTTCTCATGAAAACGGTAGTAACCTCTATCCAAGTGAACCAATTTACCAACTACAGTTTCTCCTTGTGCTACCAAACCTGTCAAAATCAAGGCTGCGCTGGCACGAAGGTCAGTCGAAAGAACTTCTGCCCCCTGCAAAGCTTGTCCACCAACAATACGAGCTGTATCACGGATAATCTCAGAATGCAAGCCCATGCGACGCATTTCTTCTAAGTGCTGGAAACGATTTTCAAAAACTGTCTCCACCATAGTTGATTCGCCTTTTGCGACGGTCATCAAGGCTGTAAATTGGGCCTGCATATCTGTTGGAAATCCTGGGTGGGGCAAGGTTTTTACATGAACAGCTTTTAGATTTTCTAGTTGAGAGCGAACTCGAATTCCTTCAGTCTCCTCTGTCACTTCCACTCCCATTTCAAGCAATTTGGCAATCAAGGGACGGTTGTGCTCCCAGACAGCGTCTTTAATCAAGATATCACCACCAGTCATGGCAGCAGCTACCATAAAGGTTCCTGCTTCGATACGGTCTTGGACTACATTGTGAGTCGTACCATGAAGTTTCTCAACACCGGTAATGGTAATGGTCTCTGTACCAGCACCCTTAACCTTGGCTCCCATTTCATTGAGGAGAATGGCTAGGTCAACAATCTCAGGCTCACGCGCAGCATTTTCAATCACTGTCACCCCATCAGCCAGAGTCGCTGCCATCATCAAGTTCTGAGTAGCACCAACACTTGGGAAATCCATATAGATATGAGCTCCATGTAAGCGATCAGCCTTGGCTTCGATATAACCAGCTGTCTGACTGATCTTAGCCCCCATAGCTTCTAGACCTTTCAAATGAAGATCAATAGGGCGGCTACCAATCGTACAACCACCTGGCATGGATACCTTAGCATGACCTACACGGGCAAGAATTGGTCCCAAGACAACGATAGATGCACGCATCTTGCTGACATACTTGTAAGGAGCTTCCTCAGTGATATCGCCAGTCGCGTCCACCTCTACAAGGTGAGACTCCTCATCAAAATCCACCTTGGCATTCAAACCACGAACCACCTGATTCATAGTGAAAACATCTGACAAAATCGGAACATTCTGCAAGACGGTCTTTCCTTCACTTGCTAGAATAGTTGCTGCCAACAAGGGTAAGACTGCATTCTTTGCTCCTTCAATCGTAACACTTCCTACCAGATGATTATCGCCACCTTGAACCACAATTTTTTCCATACTTACTTCCTTTACTCTTGATTTTATAATAATCCTCTAAGCGCTTCTTGCCACAACTGATATAGGCTGATAAAGAAAGAACTCAAGATATAGCCCATTACAATGCTGAAAAAAGCTACTAGTAAACGAACTTTTCCTGTATTCTCAGTTGTCACTTTTAAAATCTTTTCCCATCTAACAAGATCCTTTAAAAGGTAAAAACTCACATAAATAAAGAGCATGTGACTGCTTAGAGTGAATAATAATTGAACCATTTGACTATTATACCATCTTCTCTGTTTGTGCGCTAGTTTGGAAACTTCACTTAAAAACTAGGAATTGTTTTTCAAGTAATCAATTGCATCTTGTAGGGTTTTAACAGGCACGATTTTCATATCTGTCTTGATTGTTTTGGCTGCTTCTAGGGCTGTTTGGTAGTTGTTTTTAGCATCAGGATGCGCTTTTTGTTCTTCTTCGCTAACAGGGTTATCAGGGGCAAAGAAAATCGCGGCACCTTCTCTAGCCGAAGCTACAACTTTTTTATCAATACCTCCAATATCCCCCACATTACCATCACGGTCAATGGTACCTGTACCGGCAACGATACGGCCATTTCGAAGACCAGGGTCAGCTATTTGGGTATAGATGGCCAGACTAAACATGAGACCTGCACTTGGACCACCGATACCAGCTGTTGAAAAGCGAATTGGGACATCACTGGTCACTTCCGTACGATCAATCAAACCGATTCCAATCCCATTTTTGCCATTTTCCAAGGTGATAATCTTACCTTCTGCAGACTTGGTTTTCCCATCCTCTTCATAGGTAACCTTGACGGAGTCCCCTAATTTTTGAGAATTGACATAATCAATCAAGTCTTTGGAACTGTCAAAGGTCTGATCATTGACTGCGGTAACTGTATCAGAGATGTTAAGAATCCCTTTAAAGGTCGAATTATCTGTCACAGTCAAAACATAAACCCCAAGGTATTTGAGTTCGATATCTTTACCAGCTGTTTTTAGCCCTTGATATTTGGCCATATTTTGCGATGTTTGCATGTAGAAGTGATTAATCCGCATAAATTCAACATCGGAAGAACCACCTGTAGTCTCTTGGGCACTACGAATATCTGTAAAAGGCGTCAACCAAGCATAAATCATATGGGCTAAAGTGGCATGTTGGACACCAACCGTAACGAATTGATAGGCACCAGCTTCCTTATCTTCTGTGTCATTGACTTTAAGGACTTGGCGAATATCTTCAGAACCACCTGGAACCTCTATATAATAGGGCAAGGGCACTACAAATGCCAAGAAAGTCACAATTAAGGCCGCAATGACATATAAGGGCCATCTAATCTTTTTTTTCATTTCTTATTTCCTCCAAAATACTCTCGGGAACATAGCAAGCAATATCCTGACTAAATTTCAAAAGCTCTCTAACGCCTGATGAACTGAGATAGAGATGTTCAGGTCGACTATGTAAATATATAGTCTCTATATCAGGAGACAGCTGATGGTTGTAGTAATCAAAACTGGCTTCATATTGCAAATCCGCTGCATTCCTCAAACCACGCACTAGACAAGTAGCCCCCAGTCTTTTTGCGACATCAACCACCAATTCATCATGAGAAGACACAACTTCAACATTTTCCAAATGTTTCAAAGCCTTTTCTAACCCCCGTTTACGATTTTCGATAGGAAGAAATCCTTGTTTGTGGGGATTAAAAAAAATACCGACATAGAGCTTATCAAAGAGTCTGCTCGCCCGTTCAATGATATCCAGATGCCCATTTGTCATCGGATCAAATGAGCCTGTGAATAATCCAATCTTATCTGACATAGACTGTCACCTTACTAATTCCATAAATCTTTTCCTTCCATATGCCCAGGCAGGCAATTTCTTCTGGAAGTTCAACGGCCTTATCCGTCTCACACACGACCATGACATCTTCAGAAAAAAGCTCTCTCTCAGCCATTTTTTCAATATCTGCTACGATTTGTTCCTTGGCATAAGGAGGGTCTAAGAAAATGAGGTCAAATTCCCCAGGTACCTGTTCCAATGCCCTTTCTGCATCCATCTTGAGGAGTTGAAATTTTCCAACTTCCTTAGTCATCTGAATATTTTCAGCAATAATGGTCTGAGCCTTACGGTCTCGCTCTACCAAAACAGCGCTGTACATGCCACGCGATACTGCTTCGATAGATAAACCACCACTACCTGCATACAGGTCCAAGACTCGTCCACCTTCAAAGTAGGGACCAATCATGTTAAAAATAGCTCCCCTAACCTTATCCGAAGTTGGTCTTGTCGTCTTGCCTTCTAGTGTCTTGAGGGGACGTCCCCCATAGATTCCTGATACGATTTTCATACCGTTTATTATACCAAATTATGGGCGAAAAGAGAAAGAAAACCGAACCTTGCGGTTCGATTCTCTATAAAATATTTTCGTAAGTATCGCGGACTTCTTGAGGCCAAACACTTGTTTGCACTTCTCCGATGTGTTTCTTGCGAAGTAGGAACATAGCCATCCGAGATTGTCCAATTCCCCCACCGATTGTCAATGGGAATAGGCCGTTCAACAAAGCCTTGTGCCATTCCAATTCCAAACGGTCTTCATCACCTGTGATGGCAACCTGACGGCGAAGCGTTTCTTCATCTACACGGATTCCCATAGAAGACAACTCAAAGGCTCCACCTAAAGACTCATTCCAGACAAGAATATCTCCATTCAGACCCTTGTAGCCATTTTCAGATTCGCTTGTCCAGTCATCGTAGTCTGGTGCACGTCCATCGTGCGGTTTACCGTCTGGTAATTCACCACCGATACCGATCAAGAAGACTGCTCCAAATTCTTTACAAATAGCATTTTCACGTTCTTTCGGTGTCAAGTCTGGGTAGCGTTCTACCAACTCTTCTGTGTGGATAAAGGTGATTTGTTTTGGCAAGATTGATTCGATGTCATAACGGGCTTCAACAGCTAGCTCTGTCAGGCGAATAGCCTTGTAAATCTTCTCAACTGTTTCTTTTAGATAAGCGATATTGCGTTTACCATTTGGGATAACTTTCTCCCAGTCCCACTGGTCAACATAAACAGAGTGGGTCGCATCCAGCGAATCTTCGTCTGGACGAAGGGCCTTCATGTGAACGAAAAGACCTTCTCCCTCACCGAAACCAAAACGGGCCAAGGTATGGCGTTTCCATTTGGCAAGGGAGTGCACCACTTCATAAGTAGCATCAGGAATTTGGAGAACCTTGACCGATACGGCATTCTCCACACCTGATAAGTTGTCCTGCATCCCGTCTCCGACCCTACTCAAGATAGGACCTTGAACTTCGACAACTTCTAACTTATCTTTCAAATACTGGGTAAAAGTGTTTTTGACAAAGGAAATCTCTTCTTGTTGATGAATAAAACTTTTCTTCATAAACTACTCCTCAAAAAATTAATTAAAAGCATTATACACCTATTTCCAAGAAAAGAAAAGAGCAAATATAAAAAAATCAGTGCTCCTTCGAACACTGATGTTAGGGATCTTCTAGTCATTGCGACCGAAGATACGTAAAATACTTAGGAAAAGATTGATAAAATCAAGATAGATACTAAGAGCCATTGACACAACCCAACCTGTCGCTACACGACCTTGTGATTGCTCATAAGCAAGTCGAATCCTTTGGTTGTCCCAAGCAATCAGCCCAGAGAAGACCAAGACCATGGCTACGCTAATCATATAATCAAAGAAACCACTAGCCAAGAAAATATTGACTATCATAGCAATCAGCAAACCGATGAGAGCTGCCATCATCGCTCGACCAAGACCACTCAAGTCTTTCTTAGTGAACATACCAACTGCCGCCATGACAAAGAAGAGAAGGGCGCTCGATACAAAGGCAGATAAAACTGTACCTGGAGTATAGAAGGCCACCACAAAACTGAGGGTAAAACCGTTTAAAACTGAGTAAAGTAAAAATACTGGAAGAGCAGCTGGACTATTCTTTGAAGCCATACTGCTGGCAACGAAAACCAAGGCCAATTCCGCAAAAGTAGCAATGGTCAACCAGAGGCGTCCCTGCATCAAAAAGTAAACTAACTGAGACTGAAAGACCGTCAACATAAGGCCTGATACCAAAGCAGATAGTCCAATCCCCAGACCAACAAAGGCATAAACCTTAGCATAAAATTGATTGAGACCTGCGCGGTCATGAATAATAGTGTGATTCATCTTTTCTCCTTTTCTATGAACCTCTTTCCTTGATTATAACAAAGAAAGTTAAAATTAGCTTAAATGGAAAATTAAAATACCGGCTGCAACGGCAACATTCAAACTCTCTGCCTTACCCTTCATACTAATGTGAACCAACTGGTCTGCACTTTCAGCCATAAGGGGACTAATTCCTTGACCCTCATTCCCCATAACTAGTACAAAATTTTCTATAGGAACCAGTTCTCTGTAATCAACAGAATCTTTAGATAGGGTTGTTGCCAGCACTGGGATAGCAACCTCTTTGGTTTCCCTAAGAAGCGCTTGACTCGACATCCGGTAAATAGGCAGATGAAAATGACTGCCTTGCATGGAACGTAAGGTCTTGAGACTGTAGATATCTGCCGATTTATCTGAAACAATTACTCCAGTAAAGCCTGCTGCATCCGCAGTTCGAATGATGGTTCCTACATTACCAGGATCTTGCACATCTTCCAAAAACAAGAACTTGCCCTGATTCAAATCAACTTGTTCTACTTCTTCTTTTTGAACCACCGCGACAATTCCCTGTGGAGTCTGAGAATCCGCCAAATCTAGCAAAATATCCTCTGACACCCAGACAGTTTGCGGAAAAGCAGCTAACTGATCTCGGTAATTTTCAAGGGCAAAGATTTTCTCAATCGTCACTCCAGCTTGAACAGCTTCTTCAAACAAGTGCCAGCCTTCAATCAGATAAACAGACTTGCGGTATTTTTTTTGGTGTAATTTCTTGGCATTTTTTACCACAGAATTGGCTTTTGAGGTTATAATAGTCATAGAAATATTATAACACAATCAAAGGGGTTTGGTATGCAAAAGGTTAGAATGATTGCCCAAGGTAGGGTGCAGGGAGTCGGCTTTCGTTGGGGTGTTTATAGCCTGGCACTTCAAATTGGTGGCATCACAGGTCGAGTATGGAATAACGACGATGGCACAGTGGAAATTTTAGCCCAAGCAGACTCATCTGCTATCATGGCAAAATTTATCCAAGAAATCCGCAAAGGACCAACACCTTTTTCAAAAGTCAGCTACTTAGATGTCAAACTGAGCAACTTTCCTCCTTACCCTGACTTTAAAATCGCAAATTAGGTCTCTAGAACTATTGTATATTTTGTAAAAAAACAGTAGAATAGAAAGGTATAATTTTTAAAGAAGGAATAAAAACAGTGAAATCTATTAAACGTTTTGCACTCTCAGCTATGGGAGTGGCTATGTTGCTAGTCTTAACTGGCTGTGTCAATGTCGATAAAGCCACAGGCCAGCCAACAGGATTTATTTGGAATACTATCGGAGCGCCTATGGCTGAAGCTATCAAGTACTTCGCCAATGACAAGGGACTTGGTTTTGGGGTTGGTATCATCATCGTAACCATTATCGTGCGCTTGATTATCTTGCCACTTGGTATCTACCAATCATGGAAGGCGACGCTTCACTCTGAAAAGATGAACGCCCTCAAGCACGTCCTTGAGCCACACCAAACACGTCTCAAAGAAGCAACTACTCAAGAAGAAAAACTCGAAGCCCAACAAGCTCTCTTTGCTGCTCAAAAAGAGCACGGCATCAGCATGTTTGGTGGTGTAGGATGTTTCCCTATCCTCCTTCAAATGCCTTTCTTCTCAGCTATCTACTTTGCTGCCCAACATACTGAAGGTGTTGCTCAAGCAAGCTACCTAGGAATTCCTCTAGGTTCTCCAAGTATGATTTTGGTTGCCTTCGCTGGTATTCTTTATTATCTTCAATCACTCCTTTCACTTCACGGAGTAGAAGATGAAATGCAAAGAGAACAGATCAAGAAAATGATTTACATGAGCCCACTCATGATCGTCGTCTTCTCCCTCTTCTCACCAGCTAGTGTCACACTTTACTGGGTTGTCGGTGGTTTCATGATGATTCTCCAACAGTTTATCGTCAACTATATCGTTCGTCCAAAACTTCGCAAAAAAGTCCGTGAAGAACTAGCCAAGAACCCACCAAAAGCACGTGCTTTCTCTACACCAAGTGGACGAAAAGACGTTACCCCCGAACAACCAACTGCTATCACAAGCAAGAAAAAACACAAAAATCGCAACGCTGGAAAACAACGTTCGAGATAAAGCTGCGTATATTATCCAATAATTAAAAAAACGAATGAATGATAAATAGTTTTCATCAACTAGATATCATCATTCGTTTTTATTATCTACTGTTACATCCTATACTAATCGAAAAAGTTAAATATTCTAAAAACGATTCAATCATAAATTAACAAGTAAATCGCTATGATTTAATACAATTGAGAGTCATTAAAACTTCTGCTCCCTCGTCTCTATTTCTAAGCTCAACTCGGCCTTTGTGTAGTTTTGCAACTCTACATACAAAACTAAGTCCAATACCATAATGTTGCTCTTTATACGATCTAGCTTTATCCATACGATAAAAGAGCTTTCCAAAATTATTTAAAACTTCCTCTGGAAATTCCGAACCATTATTCCATATACCTATTTTCAATTCCTTCCCCTCTTGCTCTACTCTAATTTTAATTTTAGGATTCTGTTTATCGGCGTATTCCAAAGCATTTGTTAAAATATTTTGTATGGCACGAATCAGAAGAGATGGATTTATATAATAGTTTTCAGTTCCTTTCACATTTTGTTCAAAAGAAAACTTCATCTGATTTTTTATCAAAAAAGAGACTTCTTTCTCTAATTCATTGATAAAATCTGAAGAGGAATACTCCGTCCAACCTGTCTCATCATCATAATAGGTTTTAGAATAGTGAATCAATTGATTGAAATAATCTAGTAACTGTTGACTAGCTCTTTCTATATCTGCTAAGCATTCTTGAGATTGGTCGTTTTCAGTTATCGCCTGCAAGAATTCTACATTTCCCCTAATAATGGTTAAGGGTGTCTTTAAATCATGAGAAGCTGCTGAAACCTGAAACATCAAATCTTCTTTCTGTTCTTTCTCATCAATTATTAATTGTCGAATTCTATCTTGCATCATAATAATCCGATTTCCTGTCTCACGAAATTCTTTAACTGTTAAACTTTCTGTACATTCCCTCTCCAACCACATACTATTTTCATAAATCAAAGTCATTTCATAACTCAGTTTTTTCAACAATTTTCCAATGTGATAACTTATTAGAACTATCAATAAAACACAAATATATATCCACGATGACACATTGAAAAAGATTGATAGAACACCACTATTGTTTAAAGGTTTCCCATCTTCGTTTATTTGTATAGATACTGAAGCTAAGGGAATAAGATAGGCCATTAGTAAGCCAAGACTAAACTGCCAAATAATTCTCCAACAGGTTTCTCGAATTAATTGTCTAAAACTTTTGATTCTACCCATTGATATCCTCCACCGTATAAGGTTTTAATTGGATTTAATTGATAAGGTTTCAGCTTTTGACGAATTTGATAAATGTACTCTGAAACCGAACGTAAAAGCGCTTCTGAACTTTGTGGATATAGATAATTATAAATTTCCTCTATAGAGTATATTTTACTTGGGTTGCTTGCCAAAAGATTCACTATGTCAAATTCCCTCCTTGTCAGAGCAATCTTATCATCATTTACAAATAGTTCCTTACTATCCGTATATAGTATAAGCTTCCCAATCTTTATTTGATGAACATTTCCTTTAATCCGTTCTTCACGACGTAAGTGCATTTTAACACGTGCTAACAATTCTTGCATACTAAAGGGCTTCATAATATAATCATCAGCACCCGCATTAATTCCAGCTACTAAATCTTCATCCATATCCTTAGCAGTTATAAAACAGATAGGGACAGTTATCTGCTCGCGAATCATCTGACAGATTTCTAAACCACTAACAGGCATCATAATATCTAATAAAATCAAGTCAAATCCTGTAAAATCACAAAGATCAATCTCTTCTATCTTATTTCGTATGACCACTTCATATTTTTCATATTCTAGTACTTTTTTTATTAGGCGAAGAATAGCAAGATCATCATCTACCACCAAAATTTTATAAGCCATAACTCACCCTCCTGAATATATTATAGCACTAACTGAGAAAAAGACAGGATAACCCCTGTCTTTAGCGTACATTTTTTCCTATAAGTATCAATGTAGCAAATAGAAAAACAATTAATAACCAAACTATTTGTATCCCTAAGCCTTGCCACACTGGATAATAAAGAGACAATGGATAGGTATAAAAACAATTCATACTAGCCAGTAATGGTAAATTTCTAAAAAAAGAACTGAATTGTAATAACATTTGCCCCAACCCCAATAAAAGGGATAAACTGATTCCCAAAATTAAGATAAAAGACTGGGAAATAAATACAAAAATACCACTTAAAAGAGAGAAGGTTAGAATAGAAATACAAGCTGGAAATAGAATTGTTAGAACATGTTTAATATCGCTCAACAGATTGATATTGTAGTATCCTTGGGCAAGTAGTATACATAATGATATTACAGCGACCAATAGGATAATTTCAATACATAATAGAATAGCTAGTTTAGATATTATAAATTTCAAACGGTTTGGACAGGTAAGAAAACTGGTACGAAGGCTAGAACCTGTAAATTCTTGACCTATAAATAGGACCGCTAGACTAATGAAACCTGCCTGTCCTAAATAGAGACTTTGCAGTAGCTGTTCCAAAACAAACTGTAGGGTCAACTGGTCTGGCTTATTATTTAAAAAAATAACTAGCGCTGGAACACACAGTAATAGAGCACCTATAATCAACCAGTGCCAAGGATTCATAATAAACTTGAGATACTCACTTTTAAGTTGCTCTTTCAACTTATTCACCTCCTCCAATATCTGACTTAAGTAATCGGTAGATTGCTAAAGCCAAGAATGAGAAGTTCCAACAAAGTAACAATAAAATATTTTGTAAACTATTATGTTCTAAAATTTGAGGAGATGTAGCAATCAACCCTTGCCCCAATGCAACTGGAAGAAATTTTGCAACCGATATATAGTTTGCTAAGAATGTTCCTAAATTGTAGACTTGGGGAAGCAAAAATAATAGAGGAACAATGGCTGTTTTAAATGTCAAAGCCATAATATAGGCTAGAAGTCCCAACAAGGTCCAAGCTATACTGGCTAAAAATATATAGAACCAAACTGTTCCATTTAGTGAAAAAAGCAATAAGCCATCTTGTCCTAAAACATAATGTGTCATGTTAATCGTAAGGAATATTGATAGAAAGGAAATGAAAAAAGAAAATACAATCCAAACTAATGTTTTTGAAACTAGGAAAGTACTTCGATTTGTAATAGAGAGGAGACTTGTACGAATAGCAGAGCATTTATACTCCTCGGCTCCGTAAATTGAGCCTAGGATAATCATAATAAAAACACCAAATAAAGTGACATCAAAACCTAAAAATTCAATAGGAGGTATAGCTTCTGCTAATTCTGGATTTGTCTCTGGTGTAGCATGAATACCAACTGAAACAATTTGAGAAGCACCAATATTTGCTAAAAATGTTTGAAATACGAGTATCAAGAATAGTACAACATGAGTAGCTCTCCTATAAAGCAATTTCAATATTTCAGAATGAAGAGAGTAAATAAGTGCCATGTCACTTTCCTCCCTCTGTTAAATTAAAGAAGACTTCTTCTAGTGAGGAAAGATTTTTCATCACTTCTTGTAAAGTGCCTTTTATAAGAACTTTTCCTTTATTTATGATAACTACATCATCTGTTACTGCTTCCACTTCCGATAATATATGAGATGATAGCAAGACTGTCTTTCCTTCTTGAGCTTGTTTTTTTATAAACTCTCTAAACCACCGAATTCCTCTTGGATCCAACCCATTAGTCGGTTCATCCAATATCAGATATTGAGGATTGCCTAATAGAGCTGTTGCAATTCCTAATCGTTGTCCTTCTCCTAATGATAATTTCCCAATTTTAGATTTTTTCTTATGGCTAATATCCACCATATCCAAGACTTGTTCAATTCGCTGACTGGATATCCCATTACTAGCAGCAACTATTTTCAAATGTTGATAAACAGTCCGATCATCAGGAGCTCCTACACTGTCAAATGAAGCTCCTACAGTCTTTAGAGGAAATTTTAATTCCTTATAAGTTTGATCTCCAATTTTGGTAAGACCAGATGTTGCTTTGTCTAATCCTAATAAAATACGTAATGTTGAACTTTTACCAGCTCCATTTGGACCTAGGAAAGCAGTCACTCTACCTGCTTTTGCTTCAAAAGAAATATCTTTTAAAATTTGAGTTTGGCCATATGACTTACATAAATTTTTAATAGTAATACTTTGTTCCATAGATGTTCTCCTATTCTATTTAATATTTCTAAAAGTAACTATATCTTACATATTCATTTTCGGATTTTTTTCAGAATTTCAAGAGTCAAAAGATTTAATACTCAATGAAAATCAAAGAGCAAACTAGGAAGCTAGCCGCAAGCTGTACTTGAGTACGGTAAGGCGACGCTGACGTAGTTTGAAGAGATTTTCGAAGAGTATAAAATTTTGTTTTATTTAATTATATATATTTGTGTAAACTTAAAAGCCCGATGTTTCCATCAGGCTTCTTTTTTATCCATGTACACGTTTCATATAGTCTTGATAACTTTCGGTATCCATGAGTTTTTTAGCGTTCTTGACGCGGTCTGCTGTTGGTGGTTTAACCCCTTCGAGGGAATATGGAATTCCCAATTCACGCCATTTGAACTCACCCATAGTGTGATAAGGTAGAATTTCAAACTTATCAACATTTTTGAGGGTCTTAACGAACTTACCAAGTTCAATCAAGTCATCATCTCTGTCTGTCAAACCTGGAACTAGCACATGGCGAATCCAGACAGGTTTTCCAATATCTGATAGATACTGGGCACAGGCCAGGATGTTTTTATTGGTTTGGCTAGTGACAATCTTGTGCTGTTCTTCGTTGATTTCCTTGATATCCAAGAGGACCAAGTCAGTGACAGCCATGAGTTTGTTAAACTTCTCAAGGTAACGTGGTTTATTACGGAAAGGAAGGGCACAGGTATCCAAAGTACAGTGGATTCCGTGTTCTTTGGCCTTGGTAAAGAGGGCAATCAAGAAATCAATCTGCAAGAGGGCTTCTCCTCCACTGACTGTAATCCCACCCTTATTTCCCCAGAAACCACGGTAGCGCAAGGCCTCTGTCAAGACATCATCTACCGTCCGTTCACGTGATTTATTGGACTCCATAGCCCAAGTGTCAGGGTTATGGCAATACTGGCAACGCATGTGACAGCCCTGCAAAAAGACAATAAAGCGAATACCCGGCCCATCTACTGATCCAAAGCTTTCTGTCGAATGCACCATTCCTGTCACTTGTCCATAATCAATTGTTTCTTCAGACATATCGTTACCTTCCTTGAAAACGTTTTATAGTTTTATTATATCACGACTTGAAGGAAAAACAAGATTTTTGCCTATTTTTTAGAAAGCAATCTGTTTTTCAATTTCATTTTCAATTACTTATCATTTTATTCTTCAAAATCAAAGCCATACAAGGTTGCAAAGTAGTCCTCAGGGCGCTCTGCACGGCGGATTTGACGGGCTTTACCTTCTTCGGTATAGAGGATTTCCGCAGAACGAAGTTTGGCGTTGTACTGGTAACCCATTGAAAAACCGTGGGCACCTGTATCATGAATTATCAGCAAATCACCGATTTCTGTATGAGGCAATTCGCGATTCACTGCAAATTTATCATTGTTTTCACAGAGTGAACCGACCACATCTACCACTTCAGCTGGTCCTTCTAGATGTGTCAGATTGGTAATATGGTGGTAGGCTCCGTACATGGCTGGACGCATGAGGTTGACTGCCGATGCATCCACACCTAGATAGGTACGGTAGGTTTTCTTCTTATGGGTAACTCTTGTGACCAAAGCACCGTGAGGTGCTAACATAAAGCGACCCAATTCGGTGAAAATCTTGACTTGACCAAGACCTGCTGGCGTAAGGACCTCTTCATACACCTTACGAACTCCCTCACCAATCAAGGCAATATCATTTGGCTCCTGGTCTGGACGATAGTTGACACCAATACCGCCAGAAAGATTGATAAAGTCTAGCGAAATGCCCAACTTTTCCTTGATTTCAACAGCCAATTCAAAAAGCTGACGAGCCAACTCTGGATAATAGAGATGGGTCACGGTATTGGACGCTAGGAAGGAGTGAATCCCAAAAGTCTTAGCTCCTTTTTCCTTCAATATGGCAAAAGCTTCAAAGAGCTGGTCCTTGGTCATGCCAAACTTGGCTTCTCCAGGATTGTCCATAATATCTGTTCCTAGCTCAAAAACACCTCCAGGATTGTAACGACAAGAAATGATTTCTGGAATGCCTGCTGCTCGCTCCAGGTGTTCAATATCTTCAAAGGCATCCAAGTTAATGGTCGCACCCAATTCACGCGCATAGGCATATTCCTTATCTGGCGTGTTGTTTGAAGAGAACATAATTTCAGAACCAGGGAAATCCAGCTTATGACTCATCAAAAGCTCTACATAACTAGAGCAGTCCACACCACAGCCTTCCTCTTGGAGAATTTTCAAGATAACTGGTGTTGGAGTAGCCTTAACTGCAAAATATTCCTTAAAGCCCTTATTCCACGAAAAGGCTTGGTTGACAGCTCTTGCCTTCTCACGAATTCCCTTCTCATCATACAAGTGAAAGGGAGTCGGGAACTCGGCAACAATCTTTTCTAAGTCTTCTTTATTGATAAATGGTGTTTTCATAAGTTTCCTTCTATTCTATTTGCAAAGAAAGGCTGGGACAATCGTTCCAACCTTTAGTTCTATCTCTTATTTATCTTCGTCAAAGATATTACCAACCTCAACATCGATGGCTTGGTTCTTGACATCAATATTGGTTACCTTCAAGAGTGACTTGTAGTCAAACTGCTTTTCGCGTTCTTCTTGAGCATTATCCGCAAAGACTGCTACACCTGCCAATTCTGAATCAAACTCACGCAAGAGGCTGATCATCCCATTGACAGTTCCGCCACCTTTCAAGAAGTCATCCACAATCAAGACACGGCTGCCTGCCTTGAGACTACGTTTTGAAAGGAACATTTTCTCGATACGGTCACCACTTGAACCGGATACATAGTTGACGCTGACAGTTGAACCTTCGGTAATTTTCAGGTCGCGGCGCACAATAACAAAAGGAACATTGAGGACATTGGCAACTGCATTTGCAAGTGGAACACCCTTAGTCGCTACTGTCATAACCGCATCAATTTTTTGGTCCATAAAGCTCTTGGCAATAATGCGACCAATATTTTTCAAGATAGCTGGTGTGCTAAGCAAATCAGATAGGTAGATGTAGCCACCTGGCAAGATACGGTCACTTTCTGACAACTTGGCACGCAAGTCCTCAACCATTTCCTTGGCATCATGACTTGAGATTGATGGTGTAAAGATGACACCCCCACCAGCCCCAGTAACTGTCTGGATGTGGCCGATTTCGATTTCCTCAAAGGCACGTTTGATAATGACGATATCTTCTGAGATGGATGATTTAGCAGATTCATACTTTTCAGCAAAAGTATTGAGACTAGTTAGTTTATAAGGATTATTAATCAAATAGTTGGAAATGACAACCATCCGATCACTTCTTCTTAATTTCATTTCTATTTCCCATTTCATTTAATTTTGATATTTTATCTATTATACCATATTCACATAAAAAAACGAACATTCTTGCCCTAAAAAATGCTCGTTTTTCTTAAATTATTAATCTAAATCTGGTTTATAGAAGGAACGATTGTCCATAGCGAAGATTTTATTGGTCATCTCTCCCTTATCCACCAAAGCCAGAGCGGTTGACATCATCATCATGCTAGCATCCAGATTGTCAATCATATGGATAATCTCTGCCTCCATGATACGTGGGCGAACCGGACTTCCATACTCTAGTAAGCCGTGGTGGCTGAGGATGACGTGGCGAAGCAGAACGACTTCTTCCTTGGTATCATCGATACCGAGTTCCATAACTGTCTTGGTAATTTCACTATCAATCAGAGCAATATGTCCAAGGAGATTGCCTCGCACTGTATACTCAGTCTGGTCTGGTCCCGTCAACTCAATAACTTTGGCCAAGTCATGCAACATAATTCCTGCATAGAGCAGGCTCTTATTGAGCTGAGGATAGACCTCGCTAATGGCATCTGCCAAACGCACCATGGTCGCCGTATGATAGGCCAAACCCGTTTCAAAGGCATGGTGGTTGGTCTTGGCAGCTGGATAAGAGTAGAATTCTTTATCATACTTGGTGTAGAGATTTCGGACAATTCGTTGCCAAACAGGATTTTCAATCTTGAAAATCATTTGCGACATGTAGTCACGAATTTCCTTGACATCAACTGGCGACTTGACCTTGAAATCAGCTGGGTCATTTGGTTCACCAGGCTGAGGCAGGCGAAGGGTAATTTGATTGACCTGAGGGGTATTGTTATAAACTTCTCGGCGCCCTTTCATGTGAACAACCTTACCTGCGGTAAAGGCCTCAACGTTATGAGGTTGGGCATCCCAGAGTTTCCCTTCAATCTCGCCACTATCATCTTGGAAGGTAAAGGCTAGGTAGTTTTTCCCAGCGCGAGTTTGTCTCAGGTCAGCTGACTTGATTAGGTAAAAGCCTTCAAACAGCTCATCTTTTTTCATGTGACTAATCTTCATATTCTTCCTCATTTTCTTGGAAATGGAGTAGATCAAGCGCAGGCTCACCTTCTGATAACTCAATGTGACGGAGCGTCCGCTCAATAGCTGTGGTACGACGGTTTAATAATTCATCAATATTGCCAGAGGCATGTTGGAGATGTTTTTGTGCCTTGACCAGAATGCCACCAAACTTGGCAAACTCGGTCTTGACACTGGCAAGAGTCTTGCTGATATGGTCGGCACTCTTCTGGATATTGAGAGTCTTGAAGCCAACTGATAGAGAGTTAAGCAGAGCCGACAAGGTACTTGGCCCTGCGACAATAATCTGCTCTTCCCGTCTCAAATCATCAAAGAAGACCGGATTGCGTACGATTTCTGAGTAGAGACCTTCTGTTGGAACAAACAAGACTCCAAAATTAGTCGTCCGAGGTGGGGCTATATACTTGTTCCTGATATCCTTAGCAAAGCGCTTGACGCTGGCTAGGAGTGACTTACGACAGCGTTCAATTTCGTCCTTATCACCTGCTTCATATGCTTCTTCCAAGCGGTAATAATCTGCCAGTGGAAACTTGGAGTCAATCGGTAGGTAAACATATTCCTGGTCGCCTTGCCCAGGTAACTTGATAGCGTACTCCACTCGTTCACTGGAGTTTTCAACCGTTGCATATTCTCGTTCATACTGAGCAGGAGTCATGATGTCTTCGATGATTTGTCCCAGTTGCAATTCTCCCAGAATTCCTCGCGTTTTGGTTCCAGAGAGAACCTTGTTGAGGGCTCCGACATCGCGGGCAACTGTCTGCATTTCTCCAAGGCCGCGGTTAACAGACTCCAGTTGTTTGGAAACTGTCTCAAAGGAAGCCTGCAAGCGCGTCTGCAAGGTCTTTTCCAACTTTTCCTCGACCGTCTGGCGCATTTGTTCCAAACGTTGCTCATTTGATTCTTGCAAGGCTTGAAGACGTTGGTCGGTCTTATCTCTAGTTTGCAAGAGATTATCTGTCATTTCTTGACGGATCTGAGTCAGACCTTGGTGCAATTCAATTCGCACTTCTTGCAAACGGTCGCTGACAGCTACTTCCAAGTCTTTTTGATCTAACTGACTGGCTTGTCTTGCTTGTTCAAAACGGTAATCCAACTGGTCTGACAAGTGATCTGCCTGATCCTCCAAGCTCTTGGTCAGATATTTTTCCTGCTTATCCTGCCTTTGCCAAATCAGAAAGATACCAGCTAGGTTGGCAATCAATAATAGAACAAGTAAACTTTCCATCCTACCTCCTGTCCTTGCTATGCAGCACGACCACATAGCCATCTGGGCAAGTCACCGAAACTTCCCTATCTATATATTCGTTAGAAGCGTACACTTTTTTAAAGAAAAAATTTTCCTCAGTTAACTCATACTTGGCTCCAAGAATGGTCAGCTGGCTATCCCGAACCGGCATAAAGGCTAGATAGTCGTAGTCTGAACGAGGCTGTAGCTGACTGGTCCCTTCTGGACAATAGGCAATCAAATTTTGCCCATCCTCAATTTCTATTTGACGCATATATGGTGCCAACTTGGGATTGCTAGGCAGAAAGACATTGGCCAACATATGGTCAATACGACCACCCAAGGCACCGAAAATAGTGACCTGAGCCTGAGGATTGTTCTTAAAGATGGTCAAGAGAGCCAGTTCCAAATCGGTATCATCCTTTTCTGGTCGGGCTTGGACAAAATGTTGGGCACTTTTTTGAATCACCTGTCGCTCTTCTGCAGTGACAGAATCAAAATCTCCAACCGCTAGAGCAAGAGGAAGGTTTTCTTCCAAGACCCAGAGCGAGCCCCGATCCACACCAACAAAGCAATCAAAGTCCGTCCGATAATGACCACGGTCTCCGCCTGCAAAAACGGCAACCTTAGTCCAGTTGTTTTCTGAGAGTTTGTACTCGCTCATTGACATCTCCCTTAAAGACATAGGAACCTGCTACAAAAACGGTCGCACCAGCTTCTTTGGCTTGGGCAATAGTTTGATCATCAATCCCGCCATCCACTTCGATTTCAAAGTTCAAGCCTTTTTCATCACGAAAAGCAACCAACTCACGGACTTTATCCATGGTCTCTGGTAGAAAGGCTTGCCCACCAAAACCTGGATTAACCGTCATGACTAAAACTTGCTCAACTAGATGAAGGACGTGCTTGATGGCTTCAACTGGTGTGCCAGGATTGATAACGACTGAAGGCTTAACTCCGAGTGAACGAATTTTTTGAAGGGCGCCATGAATATGAGGCGTTGCTTCCGCATGGATGCTGATGATATCGGCACCTGCACGCGCAAAGTCTTCTAAATGATGCTCTGGATTAGCTACCATCAAGTGGCAGTCAAAGACCATCTTACTATGAGGACGAAGAGCTTCGACCACACCTGCACCAAAACTGATTTGTGGCACAAAGTGCCCATCCATGATATCGATATGGGCATATTCTGCACCAGTTGCTTCTAGACGTTTGATTTCACGTTCAAAGTTGGCATAATCTGCTGCCAGAATTGACGGAGCAATCTTGTATTGAGACATAGGTTTCTCCTTATTTTGGAATTTTTTTGCTGACTTTTTTATAGGTTTCTCTGCGATTTTCAATTTCACTGAGAAATTGTAGGTAGTTGTCAAAACGGAAAGACGCGATGGCTCCCTCGTCGACCGCTGGCTTCACTGCACAGGACGGCTCATGGGTATGGGTACAAGTGCGGAATTTACAGTCTCGGCTGACAGTGGCAATCTCTGGGAAGGCCTGATTGAGGTCTTCCGCCGTTGATACTTCATAATCCAATGATGAAAAACCTGGTGTATCTGCGATTTTACCCCCATTGAGGTTGTAAAAACTAACAGCTCGAGTAGTGTGGCGCCCGCGACCCAGACTGTCTGAAATTTCTCCTGTTTCAAGATTGAGGTCTGGTGCGATTTTATTGAGAAGAGTTGATTTCCCAACACCTGTCTGCCCCATAAAGACTGTAACCTTGCCTGTTAACAAGGGCAAAAATTCTTCTTTACTGGTCACAAAGTCGTAGCCGATATCACCATAAGTCTGTTCATAAAAATCCAGTTCTTCCCTATCTTCCAACAAATCCATTTTAGAAATATAAATGATGGGATGGATGTCCTTGTGCTCCAAAAGAACCAAGAAACGATCCAATAAATTGCTGTTAAAATCAGGTTCTTTGGCAGACATGATTACCACAGCTTGGTCAATATTGACAATAGGCGGACGGACCAGACTGTTTTTCCGTTCATGAATCTTGAGGATATAGCCTTCTGAATTTTCCTCCGCAGAAAAGTCGACCAAATCCCCAACGTAGGGAGTATGCCCTTTTTTACGGAAATTCCCACGCGCGCGTGTTTGATAGACTTGACCATCGCTCTCCACATAGTAGAAGCCAGCCAAGGCTTTAATGATTTGTCCCTGCATTTTAAAGTCCTTGTCCTTTAAGCGCATCTGCTAGGCTGGCAAATTCTTCCAAGCAGAGAGCTTCCCCACGCACACTTGGTGACAAACCTGCTTGGTCCAAAGCCTTGGTTAGCTTGTCCTTGACCTCTTCAGTCTTGCCAAAGTAACCTGTCAAGTTATTCCACAAGGTCTTGCGGCGATGGGTGAAACTAGCCTTGGAAACCTTAAAGAAGAAGTTCTCGTCTTCCACTGCTACAGCTGGTTCTGGACGACGCACCATTTTCAAAATAGCAGAGTCCACGTTTGGCGCTGGCACAAATACCGTACGAGGCACGATAAAGGCAACCTTAGCTGTCATATAGTATTGGACAGCGATTGACAAGCTGCCATATGCCTTAGTGTTAGGCTGGGCTGAAATTCGGTCAGCTACCTCTTTTTGCATCATGACCACAAACTCACTAAAAGGAATCCCACTTTCGGTCAAGTGCATGAGAATAGGTGTCGTGATGTAGTAAGGCAAATTAGCCACTACCTTGATTGGCAGGTCAGGATTTTTAAAATTCTGGATATGTTGCGCCAAATCAACTTTAAGAATGTCCTCGTTGACCACGGTCACATTATCAAAATCACGCAAGGTATCTGCCAAAATCGGCACCAAACGGTGGTCAATCTCAAAGGCCATGACCTCTGCTGCACGCTCAGCCAGAAACTCCGTCAAGGCACCAATCCCTGGCCCAATTTCGATAACATTAACCTGGTCATCAATTTCAGCCGTATCCACGATTTTTTGTAGGATATTGGTATCAGTCAAGAAATTTTGCCCAAAGGACTTTTTAAAGGTAAAACCGTGACGCTCCAGTACTGCCTTGGTCACGCTGTAATCTGCAATTCTCATTTATTCTCTTTTCTATTATCTGTTACTACTATTGTAACACATTCCCCTTGTATTTGGTGTCTGCTTAGCTATCCTCATAAGATTTCATAGCTTCTTCCACTTCTGCCAAGGTAACTCCAAACAACTCTAAGCGTTTGAGAAGTTGCTTGCCGTTGGAATAGCCAATTCGGAGAGCCTCTCCTAGATATTCTCGTCGCTTACGACTATCTACTCCTGCTAGAAAACCAAGGCGAATCAAGTCGCTACGACTGATGTCAAACTGACTCTCATGTTCAAATTGTTCTGTCACCTGAGCGAGAGCCGTTTTCAGGTCTTCATAGCTGGCATGCTCAATTCCCAGAGACCGTCCCTTGGTTTTGGACTTGGGAACAGCTTCATCTCGTTTGAGGAAGGCATGTTGAACTGTTGGAATAGCCGTCATGATCATGCGCCGAATCCTCTCCCCATTAAAATCCGGGTCTGTAAAGACAATGACTCCATGACGTTGGTGCAGGCGCTGAATCCGCTCTATATCCTTGTCATTGATGGCAGAACCTCGAGTCTCATAGGTCTCCACATCGAAATAACGCTTGAGATTGGCCGTATCATCGCGACCTTCAACCACGATGACTTGGGAAATTTTTTCTTTCATTACTTGTTGTCCAATCCAAAAATGCGCTCTGCATTTGCAGTCGTTGCTGCTGCTAACTCCTCTGTCGTCATGCCACGCAAATCCGCGATAAAATCTACTACATAGCGAGTATAGGCTGTTTTGTTTTCGCGACCCCGTTTAGGAACAGGAGCCAAATAAGGCGCATCCGTTTCCACCAAAATCTTGTCCAAAGGAAGTTCTCTTGCCACCTCTTGGATATCGGTTGCCTTCTTAAAAGTCACCACTCCTGAGAAGGAAATAGTCATGCCAAGCGCGACAAACTTCTCTGCCCATTCAAGTGTTCCTGAGAAAGAATGCATGATGCCACCACGAGGACCAACTCCCTCGCTCTTGATAATCTCATAGGTATCTTCCAGCGCATCACGGGTATGGACCACAAAAGGTAAATCCAAGTCCTTAGATAACTGAATCTGACGGCGAAAAACCTGCTCCTGCACTTCTTTGGGCGCTGTCATCCAATGGTAGTCCAAGCCAATCTCACCAAAGGCAACTACCTTGGGATGCTTGAGCTTGTCAAGCAAGTAGGCTTCAATCTCCTCTGTATAAGTACCAGCTTCTGTAGGATGCCAACCAATGGTTGCGTAGAGTTGGTCGTACCCATCCACCAACTCCAAAGCACGCTCAATCGTCGGTTCATCAAAACCAACAATATTCATCTGTGTCACACCCATCTCAGCAGCCAAGGCAATTTCTTCTGCCTCACGACCCGCAAATTCTTCTACATTCAAGTGTGTATGTGTATCAAAAATCATCTCTTCTAACCTCGTTTTCTATCTACTATTATAGCAAAAAAACTGACCTCTCTCCTCATCTGTAAAAAATATTCTAAAACCCACCATCGTCTCTTGACGCTCTTTGTCCAAAGCAGTATAATAACACTTATTGAATTTTTCAACAAAGGGAACAACTATGTTTACAAAATTAAAACAGACCTTTATCGGTCGTCCTCTTAAGTCCTTAACAGAAGGCGAGGGAGGGTTGCTGGGAAAAATGCAGGCACTGGCCATGTTGTCAAGCGACGCTCTGTCCTCCATTGCCTATGGACCTGAGCAAGTAGTCCTCGTCTTGGTTAGTCTCTCTCCTCTTGCTATATGGTGGAGCCTTCCCATCGGCCTCTTTGTCCTCCTGCTCCTAGCTAGCCTGACCGTTTCCTACCGTCAAATCATCCATGCCTACCCTCAAGGTGGAGGGGCCTATATGGTTACTCGAGAAAATCTATCTCCCCAACTTGGCTTGATCGCTGGAGGTAGTCTGCTGGTTGACTACATGCTGACCGTAGCAGTATCTGTTGCTTCTGGAGCTGATGCTATCACAGCAGCTCTCCCTGCTCTCCACCCTTACAATCTCCACATTTCCATTTTTCTAGTTTGCTTGCTCATGCTCTTGAACTTACGAGGGTTGAAAGAATCTGCCAGCTCACTGATGATTCCTGTCTATCTCTTTATCATTAGTACTGTCTTTCTCTTGCTCTATGGAATCTTTCAACTAGTAACTGGTTCTCTCAGCTATCAGGCAACTTCTCCTATCGGGCATGCTGTACCGAGTCTGTCTATCGTTCTCATTCTAAGAGCCTTTACCAGTGGCTCTGCCTCTCTGACAGGAGTTGAAGCTATTTCAAATGCCGTTCCCTTTTTCAAGGCTCCGAAAGAAAAGAATGCTGCTCAGACCTTGACTATCATGTCACTGATTCTAGGATTTCTTTTTGCTGGTATTACCTTCCTAAACTACTGGATGGGGATTATGCCTCAACACGGAGAAACTATTCTTTCACAGATGGCTCAAGGCATCCTTGGTAATTCCTTCTTAGGCCACCTTGGCTATTATATCTTCCAATTCTCCACAGCCTTGATTTTGGCCGTAGCTGCAAACACTGGCTTTTCAGCCTTCCCTATGCTAGCTTACAATATGGCTAAAAACAAATACATGCCCCACCTCTTTATGGAAAAAGGAGACCGCCTAGGCTACTCTAATGGAATTTTAACTCTGGCATTTGGAGCTATGATTCTTCTTCTCATTTTTAATGGTAATACCGAACGTTTGATTCCTCTTTATACTATCGGGGTCTTCGTTCCCTTTGCCCTTTCTCAGACTGGGATGATTCGCCATTGGAAAAAAGAAAAAGGAGCAAATTTCTTAAAACCTGCTCTTGCTAATATCCTTGGGGCAATCATTTGCTACGCTATCGTGCTGATTCTGCTCTTTTTCCGTCTCAGCGATATCTGGCCTTTCTTCCCGATTATTCTCGTACTCACCCTACTCTTCTTAGCCATTCACAGTCATTACCAAAAAGTAGCTCAACAACTGCGTCTCTATGAAGGAATCGAAAAACGTACCTACGATGGCAATCTTGTCCTCGTTCTAGTAGGGAATGTCACACGCGTCAGCGTTGGAGCCATTAACTACGCTCAAAGTATCGGAGATGAAGTCCTAGCTATGCACATTTCTACTAAGGAAACAGCAGAAAAAGACCAAGAAATTCTCCAAGAATTTGCCGATTACTTTCCAACCATTACTCTGAAAAATATCAAGACCAGCTACCGTGACATCATTACGCCTACTGTCAAGTATGTCAAACGAATCTCTGAGGATGCCCAGAAAAAGAACTATACAGTCACTGTCCTTGTACCCCAGTTTATCCCGAATAAACCTTGGCAAAATATCCTACACAATCAGATGAGCCTCAAACTCAAATATGCTCTCCGTTGGCACCAAGACGTCGTTGTCGCTAGCTACTCCTATCACTTAAAAGAATAAAGAAAAGGCCCTACCAGAACCAAGAAGTATCTGGTAAGGCCTTTTTATGAATCCAGTCACTATGCTTATACTCTTCGAAAATCTCTTCAAATCACGTCAGTTTCATCTACAACCTCAAAGCAGTGCTTTGAGCAACCTGCGGCTAGCTTTCTAGTTTGCTCTTTGATTTTCATTGAGTATTAACTGAAAAGCATGACTAGGAATACTATTGAATGTGGTTAGCTAAATCTTCCTGAGCTTTTTTATTTGACTCAGCTTTTTCTTTTAGCCATTTTTCATAAAGTTCTTGGTACTGTTTAGCAGTTACTGGCTCTTTTTGCAATTCAACATATTTATAGTTGTCTGCATCTCCTTTGTGTCCAACGAATGAGAATGGACCTGTAAACGGTACAGTCTTACGGAAGATTGGGTTGGCTCCACCACTTTGAACTGGTAGGAAGAGGGCACTATCTGTCAACCAAGCTTGGGCTTCAGCGTATTTTTCATAACGAGCCTGAGTATCTGTGATTTCAGCGTCGGCCTGATCCAAGAGTTTCTTGTAGTCAGAAAGACCAATCTTGTCCTTCACTTCTTTATCTTTTCCTTCAGTCAAGCCCATGTTTTTCAACTGAGAACCTGTTTCTGGATCAAGGATGGCTAGGTAAGTCTTAGGATCTGAGTAGTCTCCACCCCATCCTGAGATGTCGATGTCGTAGTCTTTTTGTTCTGCTGTATCTGCAAAGTAGGTTGCCTGGTCTTTTTCATCCGGAGATAGTTGGATAACATCGATAACCACATTATCCTTACCAAGGGTTTCTTCCACTGTTTGTTTGAAAGATCCAGCCTGTTGCACATCCAACTTAGCAGTCTGGTCAACTGGCATATCCAAATGAATTGGGAAGGTTACTCCTTGAGCTTGCAGGCTTTCTTTGGCCTTAGCAAATTTCTCTTTGGCCTTGTCAGGGTTCAAGAAGGCTTGCTTACCATCGTTTAGATTGATATTTGCCCAATCTTTACCGTAGTTGACAATTTTTTCATTGACAATATCACCAAAGTTCTTATCGCCAACTTGGACAAAGTTACTTGGTGTAACTGTGTTACGCAAGATACGGTCTGCTCCATCTTCACCATTTGTCTGTGCTGCATAAGCATGACGATCAAAGGCAAAGTTGATAGCCTGACGGAAATCTTTATTTTGCATGGCTGCGCGTGAATCTGTCTTTTCCTTATCAGACTTTTTCATAGTCTGCTTGTAGCTTTGACGATTGACGTTGAAAAGATAGTAGAAAGTAACTGAGTTTTGTGGTGTATAGGTAATCTTGTCCTCATTTCCCTTCTTAAGCTCAGCAAAGACTGAACTTGTTGGGAAGATACGACCATCTGTATAGTTACCATCCAAGAAACCTCTAGCAATGCTATCTTGGTCAGATCCGTCAAAGAAAGAGAGTTTCACTTTCTCGATTTTAACATTGTCCTTATCCCAGTAATTAGGGTTTTTATCAAATTCAATCAAAGATTTTGATGTGAAAGATTTAAACAAGTAAGGACCATTTGACAAGATACTTGATGGTGTCACACTTCCAAAGTCATCTCCCTTAGACTTCAAGAAGGCTTCATTTACAGGACTAAGAATACTTGCTGTTGTTTTAGAGTTCCAATAAGTTTCAGGTTGGATGAGGGTGTATTGTAGTGTGTAATCATCCACTGCCTTCACACCAACAGTTCCAAAATCGGATGTTTTCCCTTCAACATAGTCTGCTAGCCCCTTGATAGAGTCTTGTACCAAGTACAAGTTTTCAGCTTTTTTATCAGCCGCATACTTGAGACCTGTCACAAAGTCATGAGCCGTTACATCCGCATACTCTTCTCCTTCCGAAGTGTACCATTTAGCTCCCTGACGAATTTTATAAGTGTAAGTCAAGCCATCTTTTGACACAGTCCATGACTCAGCCATAGATGGAATGAGATTGCCATACTGGTCATTTTCCAACAAGCCATCAATCAAGTTTGCTGTGATACTAGATGTAGAGTCTCGAGTAGAGGTAATGTAATCCAAGGTATCTGGGTTATTGACAAAGATATAAGAGTAAGTCTTATCTGCATTACTTGATTGGGAAGACCCACATGCCGCTAGAGCTAGACCTGCTGTCAAAGCCATAGCTCCAAAAAGCATAACTTTTGATTTCTTCATGATTATTCTCCATTTTTACAGTATGCGAAATATTATACACTATTTGAACAAAAATATAAAGTATTTTGAAATTTTTTACAAAAATAAAAATCAGTAGACTCGAGTTCCTACTGATTTTTGATATAATTCGTTTGGATTATGCAGCCAAAACTTTGCGTCCTTTACGACGACGAGCTGCCAATACGCGACGACCGTTTTTAGTTGACATACGGTTACGGAATCCGTGTTTGCGCGCACGACGAAGTTTACTTGGTTGATAAGTACGTTTCACGATGAATACCTCCTCATAGATTTTGTATTCGTTTAGCCGGCTATAAAGTGATCAGTTACTAAACATACTTTACTATTCTATCTGATTCTTTCACTTTTGTCAATAGCTCTAGGCAAATGTTTCCAGCTTTTTGGCGCTTTTTCGAATGTAAGCCCTATCTACGATACTGTTTTAAGAATCGAGTCATCTTTTCTTGGATTTGGGCCAGTTCATCGACACGCGGAAGATAAACGATACGGAAGTGATCTGGTTCCTGCCAGTTAAAGCCTCGCCCATGAACCAAGAGAACCTTTTCCTGCTTCAAGAAATCAAGGACAAACTGCTCATCATCATCGATACGGTACATAGTGCGGTCGATTTTAGGGAAGATATAGAGTCCAGCCTTGGGTTTAACAGCAGATAAACCTGGAATATCTTGAATAGCATTGTAGATGAAATTTCTTTGCTCGTAAATTCGTCCACCAGGAAGGAGCAATTCATCGACCGACTGGTGACCACCCAAGGAAGTTTGTACGACTTGTTGGGCCAAAACGTTAGAGCAAAGGCGCATGTTGGATAGCATATTGAGTCCTTCGATATAACCCTTGACATGAGTCTTAGGTCCAGACAAGACCATCCAACCCACACGGAAACCAGCGATACGATGCGATTTTGACAGACCATTCATGCTGACACAGAAAACATCTGGTGCCAAGCTCGCCACAGGCGTATGCACATGTCCATCCATTACCATGCGGTCATAGATTTCATCCGCAAAGATAATCAAATCGTTTTGACGGGCAATCTCAATAATTTCCAGCAAGAGTTCCTTAGGATAAAGGGCTCCAGTTGGGTTGTTTGGATTGATAAGGACGATCGCCTTGGTATTGGAAGTGATTTTTGACTTGATATCGTCAATATCTGGATACCATTCTGCAGCCTCATCACAGATATAGTGAACGGCATTTCCTCCAGCTAGGCTGACAGCAGCTGTCCAGAGAGGATAGTCTGGCATAGGTACCAAGACCTCGTCTCCATTGTCCAAAAGCCCCTGCATGGACATAACAATCAGCTCGCTGACACCATTTCCAAGGTAAATATCATCAATATCCACATTGGGGAATTTCTTCAACTGGCAATACTGCATGATGGCCTTACGGGCTGAGAAAATTCCTTTGGAGTCAGAATACCCTTCACTATCACGCGCATTCATAATCAAGTCATGAATGACCTCATCTGGCGCTGTAAAGCCAAATTCTGCTGGATTTCCTGTATTCAGACGTAAAATCTTTTCTCCATTTGCTCGCATCCGCATGGCTTCTTCCAAAACAGGACCACGGATATCATAAGCAACATGCTCTAACTTACTAGATTTGTTATATTCTTTCATCTTGTTTCCTCAATTCATCGAGATAGTAACATTATACCACTAGAAAGAGAATGCGACAAGTTTGCTGAAATGTGTTACTAGATTCGGATAGAAGAAAAGCCTCGCTAAAAGCGAGGTCGAGACAATGGTGATAGCAGGTGTTTTGCCAAAAAAACATCACATACCAAAAGATAAACCTAGAAAAAGCAAGCCTAAAAAGGAGTCATAGAGAAGATTGAACATGAGGAAAAGCCCCCATATCATCAAGTAATCCCAGCGCCCACTTCGTTTTGCAACTAGGAATAATATCAGATGGTAGAGTAGGTGAAAGACTAAAAAGCCAATAAAACCTGGATAGAGAAGAGGAATTAACTTCTCTAATTGCCAGATCATGATCACTTCTACCAAGACAGAGGCTAGGATGATTCCATAATAAAGGAAATTTGATTTTTTTGATTCTTGAAAAGAGTTTTTCATCATTCTCCCTCCCTTCACTTCTTTCCTGCTATCCTTTCTTTTATTTTATCATATATTTATATAGATTTAAAACGCTAACATTCTTTTGAAAAATACTTTTTTTGCTTTACTTCTATAGTGAAAAGGTTTACAATTATAGTAAGAAAATTTCAGGAGGTTTCATTATGGCACAACGTTACCAAAATATTATGGTCGCAATTGATGGTTCTAAGGAAGCGGACTTGGCTTTTGTCAAGGGAGTTCATTCTGCTCTACGAAACGACGCTAAACTCACCATCGCCCATGTCATTGACACACGCGCTCTCCAAAGCGTATCCACCTTTGATGCTGAAGTTTACGAAGAACTCCAAGTCGACGCTGAAAGTCTGATGAAAGAGTACGAAAAACGCGCTAAAGATGCCGGTGTGACAGATGTTCACATCGTCATTGAAATGGGAAATCCAAAGACTCTCTTGGCACGTACTATTCCAGATGCTGAGGAAGTGGACCTCATCCTCGTTGGCGCAACTGGTCTCAACGCCTTTGAACGCCTCTTGGTCGGATCTTCATCTGAATACATCCTCCGCCATGCTAAAGTTGATTTGCTGGTGGTGAGAGAACAAGAAAAAACTTTGTAATCACGAAGAAAAGGAGCCCCCAGCTCCTTTTTGTTTACGATTTATTTCTCTCTTTATGGCGTTCGTAAGCCTTGAGCTGACGCTGCAGTTCCTTTTTAATAGCAGGTTCTGGAGCATATTTTTCTTCCCAATCATCTGGTTTTAAGATTTTATGGGTCACTGGATCAAAATGAGCCTTGCCATCTGGGAAAATTTTCCCCATATTGGCCTGATGGACAATATCAAAAATACGTTCTGGGTCCACCCCCATCAAAACAAAACTACCATAGGTAAAGTAAAGCGTGTCAATCAAGGCATCCACTTGCCCTACCAAATCTTGCTGAGCAGGCGTCTTCTTAGCTACTTTATCTACCGCCTTATCAAGAGCTTGATGAAGTTGCGATACAGCTTGACCAAAGTCCTCTTCAGAAGGGCTGGCAGCTCGAACAAATTCCACCAATTCTTCTATTTTAAAGCTAGCCCTGTGGGTTGCACCTTCTAAATCCCAAGCTCGAGGTTCTTCTTGAGTTCGTTCATCCATCATGTGGTGGAAGGTCTTGACCTTATTGAAGTGATAGTCACGGCTGACAAAGACTTTTTCTGAGGCCAGAACACCAAAATGTTCCAGGGCCTTGTGGATTCCGTCTTGCTGATTGCTAGTGGTAATGTGCTTAGCAACTTCCTTAACACTGCTACTACCATTTCCCATAGCGACCGACATACCGACACCAGCCAGCATTTCAAGGTCATTATCTGAGTCACCAAAAGCCATGACTTGGTTGAGGTCAAAGCCATATTCTTTCCCGACTCGGCGTATGCCTTCCAATTTAGAGTTTCCTTGATTGATGACATCCGCAGCAAAAGGATTGCTACGTGTCAATTTCAAATCTTCAAAATCAGCTGCCGCCTTCTCAGATTCTTCTGGCGTCATCAGCATCAAGACTTGGTAGATAGGTTGATTCATCAGATCAAGCAAGTCTTCTTCCTTTTGGGGAACAACCTTGCTGACCATACGATTAAAGGAATGACTCACCGTCCGAGTTAAAACTGAGGGAACGAAGCGACTGATTCGTTGAGAAAAAGAACCCAGGCCAAAAGACATGATTTTAGAACCTAGCATAGCATCCTTGGTCCCTAGGGCAATCTCCTTGCCCTCTTTTTTAGCATAAGTAATTAACTGTCGCAAATGTAACTTGGAAATTGGGCTCGTGAACAAGACTCTGTCTTTAGTAAAGATATACTGGCCATTGTAGGTTACCGCAAAGTCCAAATCCAAATCGTCCATCAATTCCTTAACAAAAAAAGGTCCACGCCCCGTTGCTACGCCAACCAGCACCCCTTGTTCTTTGACAATCTTAATCGCGTCCTTAGTGGATTTCAAAACACTCTTGCGATCGTTAACCAAGGTTCCATCGATATCAAAAAAAACAGCTTTGACTTCCATCCTATCCCAATCTCCCCTTTTGTGATACAATGATTATACCACATTTCAGAAAGAGTGAGTAAATCATGCCTAAGAAAATCCTTGTTTTACATACTGGTGGAACTATTTCCATGCAGGCCGATGCTTCTGGTGCTGTTGTGACTAGTTCGGATAATCCTATGAACCATGTGTCCAATCCTCTCGAAGGAATCCAAGTCCACTCCCTAGACTTTTTTAACCTACCAAGCCCCCATATCAAACCCAAGCATATGCTGGCCCTCTACCAAAAAATCAAAGAGGAAGCAGATAATTACGATGGAGTGGTGATTACACATGGGACCGACACTTTAGAAGAAACAGCCTATTTCCTTGACACCATGGAAGTTCCCCACATGCCTATCATACTAACAGGAGCCATGCGCAGCTCCAATGAACTCGGTAGTGACGGTGTTTATAATTATCTGAGCGCTTTACGAGTGGCTAGCGATGACAGAGCTGCTGACAAAGGGGTTTTGGTCGTTATGAACGATGAAATCCACGCTGCCAAATATGTTACCAAAACACATACGACCAATGTCAGTACCTTCCAGACCCCAACACATGGCCCCCTTGGTCTGATTATGAAGCAGGAAATCCTCTACTTCAAAACAGCTGAGCCCCGTGTCCGCTTTGACCTTGATCACATACAAGGCTTAGTCCCTATCATCTCGGCTTATGCCGGTATGACAGATGAGCTGATTGATATGCTGGATTTGGAACAATTGGACGGTTTGATTATCCAAGCATTCGGAGCTGGTAATATTCCCAAAGAAACGGCTCAAAAATTAGAAAGCCTTCTGCAAAAAGGAATCCCAGTCGCTCTAGTATCACGATGCTTTAACGGTATTGCAGAACCTGTTTATGCCTACCAAGGTGGGGGCGTGCAGTTGCAAAAATCTGGTGTCTTTTTTGTTAAAGAACTCAACGCCCAAAAAGCCCGTTTGAAACTCCTCATCGCCCTCAATGCCGGACTAGAAGGACAGGCTTTGAAAGACTATATGGAAGGCTAACTCCTTCTCTAGAAAGCAAAATCAGGAAATCTTCACGATTCCCTGATTTTTTCTATTTACGTTTTCGTGTTGAACGACGTTCTGTCAAACCATGAGGTAAGAGAACTTCACGTTCTTCCAACTCTTCCTTATGCATAATCTTCGTCAACATACGCATACTAATAGCACCAAGGTCATAAAGAGGTTGGGCAATCGTTGTCAAGTTTGGACGGGTAAAGCGTGAGATTTGTGAATCATCACTCGTAATGATTTCAAATTCTTCTGGCACTGACACACCGTGGTCAGCCAAACCATTCAAGACACCTGCTGCCAATTCATCACCTGTTACAACTGCTGCAGTTGCATTCGATGAAATCAAGCGTTCTGCCAAGGCATAGCCATCTTCATAAGTGTATTTAGACTCAAATACCAATCCTTCGCTATAAGAAATTCCTGCTTTTTTCAAGGCTTCCTTGTAGCCAACCAAACGAACCTTACCATTGATGTCATCCACTAGCGGACCACTAACAAAAGCAATGCGTTCGTTCTCTTTAGCAAGGTAGGTTACTGCATCAATCGTTGCTTGTTTGTAGTCAATATTGACACTTGGAAGCTGATGTTCTACATCGACAGTTCCTGCAAGAACAACCGGTGTCCGAGAACGAGAAAACTCTGAACGAATTTTTTCAGTCAAGTGGTACCCCATAAAGATGATACCATCCACTTGCTTAGAAAACAGGGTATTGACAACTGAAACTTCCTTGTCATCATCCTCATCACTGTTAGCAAGGACGATATTGTACTTGTACATTTCAGCGATATCATCAATCCCTTTGGCAAGCGTTGAGAAATAACCATTAGTAATATTTGGAATCACAACACCGACAGTGGTTGTCTTCTTACTTGCAAGACCACGCGCCACTGCATTTGGACGGTAATCTAAACGGTCAATCACCTCAAGCACTTTTTTTCGAGTATTCTCTTTTACATTCTTATTGCCATTGACTACACGGCTAACCGTCGCCATTGAAACTCCGGCTTCACGGGCGACATCATAAATCGTTACTGTATCGTCTGTATTCATTCCATTTCCTTTCTATATCATACCTCACGAGACTCCAAAAAAGAGACGGTATGAAAATTTCGTTTTCATGATTCTACTTATTCCATTTTATCACTATTTGTAAACACTTTCAAGTATTTTTTGAAGATTGTTTGAAAAAAATTTCATAGAAAGTCTAAGTTTTAAAGAAAAAAATTACCTTTTCTTGATTTTTAATCCTAATTGCTGTATGATAAGGGAAAAGAAAGGGGGCATAGATATGGCTTTTACCAATACCCAGATGCGGTTGGCTAGTTTTGGCATTGTTACCAGCTTGCCTGATGATGTCATTGACTCTTTTTGGTATATCATCGACCATTTCTTAAAAAATGTCTTTGAATTGGAAGAAGAACTTGAGTTTCAATTGCTAAATAACCAAGGAAAAATTACCTTCCACTTCTCAAGTCAACACCTCCCTACAGCCATTGATTTTGATTTTAACCATCCATTCGACCCTCTTTATCCCCCCAGAGTCCTGGTTTTAGACATGGACGGAAGAGAGACTATCCTCCTCCCAGAAGAAAATGACCTATTTTAAAAACTCTAGCCTTCAGTTACAAGCGACTGAAAACTAGAGTTTTTTCTATTTTTTCAAAGCATCATACAAGTTGCGGATAGGTTGATTTAATGTCGGATGAATAAAATGAGGCGCAATTTCTTGTAGAGACTCAAGAACAAAAAGGCGTTCCGATATGTAAGGATGAGGCAAGATGAGATCGTCTGTATAAACGACCTGGTCTTCCACAAAGAGCAAGTCCAAATCAATCAAACGAGGTCCCCAATGCACTTCTCTCACCCGTCCCATCTCTGACTCAATGGCTAACAAGGTTTCTAACAAGACTGGTGCTGGTAGCCAGGTTTCCACCTCAACCACTTGATTAGCAAAGCTATCCTGCTCCACTCCACCCCAAGGCTCCGTCGCTAAGACACTGGACTCTTTAAGAATATGGATGCCACAAGCTCGCAGTTTGTCAATAGCTTGCTCCAAGTTCGCTTGCTTATCCCCCATATTACTTCCTAGAGCGATAAAGGCTCGTTGCTTGCGGCGATGAATGGTTACCGAGCAAGTATCTAGCGGCAAATGCACTGGCGCCCAAGGCTTTTTCAGTTCCAACTTAATTTCTTGGACAAGAGGATAGGTCTCAAAAGTACGTTCTACCAATTTGTAAGCTACCGTTTCAATCAAGTCCTCAGTGGTTTCCTGAAACCAAGTCGTCCACTGCTGACACAATTCTCCATAATGGACAGAGGTTGTTAAATCCAAGTCTGTAGCCGCTTTGGTCATATCATAGGATAGGATGGCTGAAACGACAAACTTCTGCCCCAATTCTTTCTCACTAGGAAAAAGACCATGATAGGCAAAAATTTCCAAATCTTTAATCTGCAGTTGATCCATAACTAGTCCTTTCTAGAAAAATCCGCCCAAAGCGGATTCTTTTTATACTCAATGAAAATCAAAGTGCAAACTAGGAAGCTAGGCGCAGTCAGCTCAAAACACTGTTTTGAGGTTGCATATGGAAGCTGACGTGGTTTGAATTTGATTTTCGAAGAGTATTATAGCCCCATTAAACGATAAGCTTGATCTCGGAGGTCCTTATCTGTTTCAAACAAACCACGAGCTACTGTCGTCAAGGTTGCAGTGCCTGGTTTTCTGACACCACGCATGCTCATACACATATGTTCCGCCTCAATAACAACAAAGGCTCCCTTAGCACCTAGATACTCCATCAAGGCATCGGCCACTTCGATATTCAATCGTTCTTGAATTTGTGGTTTTTTCGAATAAACTTCAACCGTACGAGCTAGCTTAGACAAACCTGCCACACGACCATCTGGAATGTAGGCAATATGCGCTTTCCCATAAAATGGCAAGAAGTGGTGCTCACACATAGTATGGAAAAAGATATCCTTTTCTACCACCATGTTATCATCGATAATCTCAAAGGATTTTGATAAATGTTCCTCCGCTGTTTGACCAAGACCTGAAAAAATCTCTTGGTACATACGGGCTACACGAGCAGGTGTTTCCTGCAAGCCCTCGCGGTTAGCGTCCTCTCCTACAGCCTCGATAATCATTTTTACAGCTGCTTCAATCTTTTGTGTATCCATTTTCATTCTTCCTCTCCATCAGATAGGCTCTCACTTGGCTCAAGAAATACAAGGAACCTGTGACAATCCTAACTGTTTGTTTCTCTTCTTTTTTATCTATCAATTTCTGCTCTAGAAAATCCTGCCAGCTTTGGTAGCTGAGATTTCTAGACTTGGCTGCCTCTTTCAGCACGCTTTCATCGGTTGCCCGACTATCGTCAAAATGTGTCAGGGTAAGCTCGGTATCTGGTATGCCCCCCAGCAAGTCCAACATATCCTCCAAGGCCTTGGTTTTGATGCAAGTAAAGAGGATTTCCTTATGATAATCTGCAAAGCGTTCTTGCAAGGTTGCTAATAAAGCCTTGATAGCGTGAGGATTGTGGGCTCCATCCAAAATCATCAAGGGGTCTCGAGACACAACCTCCAAACGCCCAGGCCAACTTGTTTCTTCCAAGGCTTGAGAAACCAAGATATTAGCTGGTAGTTCTCGCCCATCTTCTTGACAAAATGTATCAAGTAAAGCTATGGCCATCCCAGCATTCTCTATCTGGTGCAAACCAAGCAAACCTGTCTGGAAACGGCCTTGTCTGATAGAACTGGTATAATCAAAGATTTCCCCTGCCACCACACTCTCTTGATGACTAAATTGATAATCTTTCCCATAGGCGAGTCTCGGCGCATTTTTATCTTCTGCAATAGAGTCAATCACAGCTAGCGCTTCTGGAGCAATGCGGCCTGTTACCAAGGGAATCCCTTGTTTGATAATACCTGCCTTCTGCTCTGCTATGGCCTCCAAAGTGTCACCAAGTAGGGCTACATGGTCCAATCCAATAGTCGTAATTCCTGTCAAAATGGGCTGGCAGACATTGGTACTATCTAAAAGCCCACCCATGCCGACTTCCATGATAGCCACATCTACTTGCTCTGAGGCAAAGTAATCATAGGCTATAGCTGTAATTATTTCAAACTCAGTTGTCCCCTGCAAATTGGTAGCCGATTCCCCTTCAAGCAAAGTCTGATAGTCTGCCATAAGGGCTTCTAGTCTCGCTTCTGGGATAGATGCCCCATTGATGCTAATCTGGTCTGTATAATGAATGAGATAGGGCGAGCTAAACACGCCAACTCTCAGCCCTAGCTTTTCTAGCATCTTTTTCAAAAAAGCAATGGTCGAACCCTTGCCATTGGTCCCTCCGATATGGATGACCTTGAGTTTGAGATGGGGATTGCCACGCAAAGCTAATAGTTCCTCCATTCGTTCCAAGCCAAAATGCGGTTGATCCGTCCGATAGCTAGCAATCCACTGATTGTTTTCGATTTCTTTCATCTTATTTATATTGTTTTAAATCTAAATTTTCCGCTTCATCAGCCAGACGAATGGCGGAGGCAATTTCAACTGCCATCCTGTGACTAGCTACATCATGCACGCGCACCACGTCTACACCCTGTCTCGCAGCGATACTGGTTACATGAGCCGAAGCCGTATCTCGATTGCGGAAACCAAGTTCTGTCTCAGGATTGACTTCAAAACCATTTTCTTCAAGAATATTGATGACAAACCGCTTGCGCGACACTCCGAGAAAGATTGGATAGCCTTTCTGATGTAGTTTATCCAGATCCCGTAAAAGAAGCAGATTTTCTTTCTTGGTCAGACCAAAGCCAATTCCTGAATCCAGCAGGATGTTTTCTTGAGCAATCCCAGCTTCCTCTGCTCTCGCTAGTGCTCGTTCAAAAAAAGTCTCCATCAACTCTTCGATTGGCAATTTTTCAAAGTCAGCTAACTCTTCCTCTGTAAAAGCTTGTCCAAAACCAAAATGAGGAAAGATGAGCGAGCTAGGGTGCTGAGGTCGAACCATAACTGGATTAAACATGATGACTACTTTCGCTCCAGCCTTAGCAACCACATGAGCCATTTTCTCATCACCCATAAGACCAGTGATATCATTGACTAGATTGGCACCAGCAGCCAAAGCAGCCTCTGCCACCTGACTTTTCCAAGTATCGATAGAAATGAGGACATCACTTTCCTTGCGAATCGCTTTAATCACTGGAACAACACGCTGGATTTCTTCTTCTATCTCAACATAGCTGCTGCTCCCCGGCCGAGTCGATTCTCCGCCGATATCTAGCATACTAGCCCCTTCTGCTATCAATTTACGAGCCTGCTGGAGCGCCTGCTCAAGAGCAAAAAATTGACCACCATCCGAAAAGGAGTCTGGGGTTACATTGATAATTCCGCAAATAGCTGTCTTTGCATGATTGGCTTTACTTGACATATCGGTCACTCCCTCAAGGCTTTTCACCATATTATTTCTCTATTTTACCATAAAAAGAAAAAGATGGATACAATTGCATTCATCTTTTTCCCAGTAGAAACAAGTAAGCAATTGTCAAAAATCTTAAACAGAAATCCCTAATGTCCGACTCAAAATCACCACGAGAGCCAACAAACAGAAAACAACCCCATTAACAATCATGTGAAGTAAGATCGACATTTCCAAACGTTGGGTTTTATAAACTGTCCAAGTTAGCACAGTTGACATTCCTCCATAGATAAGAAGAGAAGGTAGATTTGTCGGTAAATGAAGCAAGGCAAAGATAATAGCACCGACTATATAACCCACATTTTCTTTACCACGAAAGAGTTTTTTAGGAATCACTCCTCGACATAAAATCTCCTCACAAATAGGAGCTATTAGAACCAGTAAGAAAAAACTGGAAATTAAGGAACTATTCTGGACCAAATCATTAATATTTGATTGATTGCTGGTTGTTGTTTCATTCATCAAACGCAGTAAGACCACACCAAGAATATTAAAGGCAAGAATCACTAGATAGCTTAAGGCCAATCTAGCCAAATCCTTAGCCTTGAAAAACGATAAACCAAAACTAGCCAACTGTGTTTTCCTAGCACCTATTATAAATACAGTTAAAACCACAAGAGATAAGGCCCCTACTAATAGTCCTGATTGCAACAATGGAAATCGTCTACTTGTTAGAAAATAGGACAAAGCCAAAGGAAGCTGAGAAAAAAGAAGGGCTACTAAAAAAATAATTACCCATTTGCCCCTGTTCACTATCTCTTTCCACATACTCTTCTCCTTCATGATTTTTCCTCCTTAGTCTTAATAAACATCATTGAATATATTTGCGAGCTAATCACAATCTCCTTTGTATTAAAAAAGGGGGAAAATCCCCCTGGGTTATCCTATTATAAGGCCATGCTGATGTAGTTAAGGATAAACAAGGCATCCAAAATCCAAATCATTACATGAACATCTTTAGCTTGACCTTTGACAAGCTTAGTCAAGGTGTAGGTCAAGAAACCAACTGCAATCCCTTGAGTGATAGAGTAGCTGAATCCCATAAAGATAGATGTGAAGAAGGCAGGAACCGCTTCAGCCATATCATCCCAATGGATATTTTTCAAGCTAGCCAACATCATAATCCCAACGATAATCAAGATTGGAGCTGTAGCAGCTGTTGGTACGATAGCTAGAAGTGGGCTAAAGAAGCTTGAAATTGCAAAACAGATTGCCACAACCAAGGCTGTCAAACCTGTACGTCCACCTGCACCAATACCAGCAGCAGACTCAACATAAGTCGTTACGTTTGAAGTACCGGCGATGGCACCAATTGAAGTACCAATCAAGTCTGAATAAAGAGCCTTGTCCAACTTAGCTGATTGGTGATTTTCACCATTTGTAGCTACGATACCAACTTTTTCACCAGTACCGATCAAGGTACCAATTGTGTCAAAAATATCTGTCAACGAGAAGGCAAGAATTGCCATAAGAGTTTCAGGTAAGCGAGCTGTATCTGAAATCAAAGCTACCAAACCTTCTGAACCAAGAGCTGCACCAAAGACTGTCTTCAAGTCTTCAAAGGCTGCACCAACATGGTTGTTAGCAAAATCGATACTAGACAAATCTACCAAACCAACTGCGATAGCAAGAACAGTTGTTGTCAAGATAGAGAGAATAATTCCCCCTTTAATTCCTTTGATAACAAAGAAGATAGTAATGGCCAGTCCTGCAAGAGCCACCAAAACAGCTGGATTATTAAAGTTGACCAATCCTGGAACTGCTGAAGAGTTTGCTGCAATCGTTGCTTGAGCTTTGTCAGCCCCTTCTCCTACAACAGTATAGTTGCCTGGATCAATCGTAAATTTCAAAAGCCCAGCATTCTTAATCCCTACATAGGCAAGGAAGACACCGATACCAGCTGAAATAGCTGAACGAAGGGCGTTTGGAATCGATTCAATGATCATTTTACGAACATTTGTCAAGGTAATAATCAATGAGATGACACCACAGATGAAGACCATAGCTAGGGCTTCTTGCCAAGAATAACCAAGTCCAAATACGACTGTAAATGTAAAGAAGGCGTTAAGACCCATACCTGGCGCTTGAGCATAAGGTAAGTTAGCATAGAAGGCCATCATCAAGGTACCCGCTACTGCACCAATGATCGTCGCTAGGAAGACACCTTGAGCAGGCATTCCTGTTTGCGAAAGAATTTGTGGGTTTACAAAGAGAATATAACTCATTGCAAAGAAAGTTGTTAAACCAGCGAGAACCTCTGTACGAACGTCTGTACCGTTCTCTTTTAGTTTAAATAATTTGTCCATTATTAATCTCCTTTTAATTTTTACGAACAATAATAGAATTATACCATTTATCATTCACTTTTTCAATATCTTTGTTTGATTTATTTAAGAAATTAATCCAATTTCATTTTTTGTTTGGAATCTGCTTTTCCGCCTGCTTTTTGTTATAATAGTAGACATCTTATCTGAAAAGACACTAGAAAGGTCCCTATGACGAAAAAAATTATTGCAGTTGACCTGGATGGAACCCTTCTCAACTCGGACAGTCAGATTTCTGACTTTACCAAAGAAACTATTAAAAAAGTTGCTGAAAAAGGCCATCAGGTTATTATTACGACAGGTCGCCCTTACCGTATGTCAAAAGATTTTTACCGTGAACTAGGCTTAAACACTCCTATGATTAATTTCAACGGCTCCCTTACTCATTTACCAGACCAAGTTTGGGATTTTGAAAAGTGTTTGACGGTAGACAAAAAATATCTTTTAGACATGGTTCAACGTTCAGAGGACATTCAAGCCGATTTTATCGCTGGAGAATATCGTAAAAAATTCTACATTACAAATCCTAATGAAGAAATTGCCAATCCCAAACTATTTGGTGTAGAATCTTTCCATCCTGAAGATCAATTTCAGCCAGAGTTAGTAACCAAGGATCCTAACTGTATTCTTTTACAGACCAGAGTCAGTGACAAATATGCCTTGGCAAAAGAAATGAACGCCTTCTACCAGCATCAACTGTCTATCAATACCTGGGGAGGTCCGCTCAATATCCTTGAGTGTACCCCAAAAGGTGTCAACAAGGCCTTTGCTTTGGACTACTTGCTCAAGGTAATGAACCGTGACAAAAAGGATTTGATTGCCTTTGGAGATGAGCACAATGATACCGAAATGCTCGCTTTTGCTGGGAAGGGCTATGCCATGAAAAATGCCAATCCAGAGCTACTCCCTTATGCCGATGAGCAAATTTCCTTGACCAATGACCAAGACGGAGTTGCAAAAACCCTGCAAGACTTATTCTTATAGTCCATACTGACCAGCTTGCGAGCTGGTCTTTGTGCTCTTTTCACAGTCTCATCAACCAGTTAATCGATTGTTCTATTTTTTGCCTCCAAAACCTTGGAAAAGGCTTTCTTTTGTGATATACTTCACATATAAATACAAGAGAGCTCGTCATACTCGACTCTGTTGACACAAAATCAATCCAGTCCTGTTTCTCCTGCTCTCAGTTAATATCAAGGAGGATAGCTATGAAAGCTGTTGTTGTAAATCCAGAAAGCACTGGTGTTGCTGTTGAAGAAAAAGTACTCCGTCCACTTGAAACTGGAGAAGCACTTGTAGAAATTGAATACTGTGGTGTTTGCCACACTGACCTCCACGTTGCCCATGGTGACTTTGGTCAAGTACCAGGACGTGTTTTAGGACATGAAGGTGTTGGTATCGTTAAAGAAATTGCCCCAGATGTGAAAAGCCTTAAAGTCGGTGACCGCGTCAGCGTTGCTTGGTTCTTTGAAGGATGTGGTACTTGCGAATACTGTACAACTGGCCGTGAAACTCTTTGCCGTACTGTAAAAAATGCTGGCTACTCAGTAGACGGTGGTATGGCCGAACAATGTATCGTAACTGCAGACTATGCTGTTAAAGTTCCTGACGGACTTGATCCAGCCCAAGCTTCTTCTATCACATGTGCTGGTGTAACGACCTATAAAGCTATAAAAGAAGCAAAAGTTGAACCGGGTCAATGGGTTGTTCTTTACGGTGCTGGTGGACTTGGTAACCTAGCTGTTCAATACGCTAAAAAAGTATTCAATGCTCATGTCATCGCAGTTGATATCAATAACGACAAACTTGCCCTTGCAAAAGAAGTAGGCGCTGACATTGTTATTAACGGCCTCGAAGTTGAAGATGTACCTGGACTCATCAAGGAAAAAACTGATGGTGGAGCTCATTCAGCTGTCGTAACTGCTGTGTCTAAAGTTGCCTTCAACCAGGCTGTTGACTCAGTTCGTGCCGGTGGTCGCGTAGTCGCTGTTGGTCTTCCTTCTGAAATGATGGAACTCAGCATCGTCAAAACCGTTCTAGATGGAATCCAAGTCATCGGTTCTCTTGTAGGAACTCGTAAAGACTTGGAAGAAGCCTTCCAATTCGGTGCAGAAGGTTTAGTAGTTCCAGTTGTGCAAAAACGTCCAGTAGAAGATGCTGTAGCCATTTTCGACGAAATGGAAAAAGGTCAAATCCAAGGACGTATGGTACTCGACTTCACCCACTAATCTAATAGAAACCTATTTTAAAAGTTGGAATACGCTTCCAACTTTTTTATATTAAATTTTTAAATATGGATTCAAGATTACCTCTCGAAAACTTAATATATCAATATTTTCAAAGAAACCCTTTTTGCTTTTTTATGTTAAATAGTTGCTTTTTATATGAAAACGGTTTATACTTAAAAAGTCTTAAAGTTTTCTTAAACGAAAACTAAAACAAAAAAGGAGGTATGACAATAATGAGTATCGGAATCATTATTGCAAGCCACGGCGAATTTGCTGCGGGTATTCATCAGTCAGGATCTATGATCTTTGGTGAACAAGAAAAGGTTCAAGTTGTAACCTTTATGCCAAATGAAGGTCCTGATGATTTATACGCTAAGTTTAATAACGCTGTTGCTGCATTTGACGCAGAAGATGAGGTTCTAGTTTTGGCTGACCTTTGGAGTGGATCTCCATTTAACCAAGCTAGCCGCGTGATGGGAGAAAATCCTGAGCGTAAGTTTGCCATCATCACAGGACTTAACTTACCGATGTTAATTCAAGCCTACACAGAGCGCCTCATGGACGCTGCTGCAGGTGTAGAAAAAGTCGCTGCTAATATCATTAAAGAAGCCAAAGATGGCATCAAGGCTCTTCCAGAAGAGCTAAACCCAGTTGAGGAAGTAGCAAGCGCTGCAGCTGCTCCAGTTGCCCAAGCTGCTATTCCAGAAGGAACTGTTATCGGAGATGGAAAACTCAAGATTAACCTTGCCCGTCTAGACACTCGTTTACTTCACGGTCAGGTTGCAACTGCTTGGACTCCAGATTCAAAAGCAGATCGTATTATCGTTGCTTCAGACAACGTTGCAAACGACGATCTTCGTAAAGAATTGATTAAACAAGCGGCTCCGAATGGAGTAAGAGCCAATGTTGTACCAATCCAAAAATTGATTGAGGTTTCAAAAGACCCACGTTTTGGAGAAACACATGCCCTTATCTTGTTTGAAACACCTCAAGATGCCCTTCGCGCAATTGAAGGTGGCGTGCCAATCAAGACTCTTAACGTAGGATCAATGGCTCACTCAACTGGTAAAACAATGATCAACAACGTTTTGTCTATGGACAAAGAAGACGTTGCTACATTTGAAAAAATGCGTGACCTCGGTGTTGAATTTGACGTACGTAAAGTACCAAACGACACTAAAAAAGATTTGTTTGACTTGATTAGCAAAGCCAACGTTCAATAATAGACATCAGTAACTATCGAAGAATTCTAAGAAAATTTTTCACTTTATTATCATTAAATAGAAAAGGAATAAAACCATGTCAGATATTTCAATTATTTCTGCTGTCTTGGTTGTAGTTGTTGCCTTCCTTGCAGGTCTTGAAGGTATCCTCGACCAATTCCAATTCCATCAACCAATCGTAGCATGTACCCTTATCGGACTTGCAACTGGTAACCTCGAAGCAGGGGTTATGCTTGGTGGATCACTTCAAATGATCGCCCTTGGTTGGGCAAACATCGGAGCTGCCGTAGCTCCTGACGCTGCCCTTGCATCTGTTGCCGCAGCAATCATCTTGATCAAAGGTGGTAACTTTACTACTGAAGGTATCGCAGTTGCAACAGCAACAGCTATCCCTCTTGCCGTAGCTGGACTTTTCTTGACAATGATTGTTCGTACAATCTCAGTTGGTTTAGTTCACACTGCAGATGCTGCTGCTAAAGAAGGAAATATTGCAGCTGTTGAACGTGCTCACTTTATCGCACTTCTTCTTCAAGGTCTTCGTATTGCTATCCCTGCAGCCTTCCTTATCGCTATCCCAGCTTCTGCCGTTCAAGATGCTCTTAAATTGATGCCAGACTGGTTGAACGGTGGTATGGCTGTCGGTGGTGCTATGGTCGTTGCCGTTGGTTACGCTATGGTTATCAACATGATGGCAACTCGTGAAGTATGGCCATTCTTCGCAATCGGTTTTGCTTTTGCTGCCATTTCTCAATTGACTTTGATTGCCCTTGGTGTAGTCGGTGTTGCCCTTGCCTTCATCTACCTTAACCTTTCAAAACAAGGTGGTAACGGTGGCGGCGGAGCTGCGACTTCTAACGACCCAATCGGTGATATCCTAGAAGACTACTAGAAAGGGGAACAATCATGACTGAAAAACTTCAATTATCAAAATCAGATCGTAAAAAAGTTTGGTGGCGTTCACAATTCCTTCAAGGTTCTTGGAACTACGAGCGTATGCAAAACTTGGGTTGGGCTTATTCATTGATCCCAGCTATCAAAAAATTGTACACTACTAAAGAAGACCAAGCTGCTGCTCTTGAGCGTCACCTTGAGTTCTTTAACACTCACCCATATGTAGCTGCTCCAATCATGGGGGTTACTCTTGCACTTGAAGAAGAACGTGCGAACGGTGTTGAAATTGATGACGCTGCTATCCAAGGGGTTAAAATCGGTATGATGGGACCTCTTGCTGGTATCGGTGACCCAGTATTCTGGTTTACAGTTCGTCCTATCCTTGGAGCCCTTGGTGCATCACTTGCTGCATCTGGTAACTTGGTTGGTCCACTTCTCTTCTTCTTCGGATGGAATGCGATCCGTATGGCCTTCCTATGGTACACACAAGAATTTGGTTACAAAGCTGGATCTGAAATCACTAAAGACATGTCTGGTGGTATCTTGAAAGACATCACTAAAGGTGCTTCTATCCTTGGTATGTTCATCCTTGCCGTCCTTGTACAACGTTGGGTATCGATCAACTTCACTGTTAACCTTCCAGGTAAACAATTGGCTGAAGGTGCCTACATCAACTTCCCAGAAGGACCTGTATCAGGTGCTGAATTGAAAGGTATCCTTGGTCAAGCACTTGGTGGATTGAGCTTAGACAAGATTCAACCACAAACTCTCCAAGGTCAGTTAAATTCATTGATTCCAGGATTGATGGGACTTCTCCTTACTTTCCTTTGCATGTGGTTGCTTAAGAAAAAAGTATCACCAATCTCAATCATCCTTGCACTCTTTGCAGTAGGTATCGCAGCTCGTTTCTTCGGTATCATGTAATCAAGAAACTCAAAAGGAACCAGGTTCTAAACCTGATTCCTTTTTTCTATGCTTTTATACTCAATGAAAATCAAAGAGCAAACTAGGAAGCGAGCCACAGGCTGTACTTGAGTACGGCAAAGCGAAGCTGACGTGGTTTGAAGAGATTTTCGAAGAGTATTATTCTGCCAAGGCTCCCATTGGATCCCAAGGTGCAAGTACGATTGGTTCTGCTTCATAGGCAGCTTGTTCTTCTGCTGTCAGCAATTCTTTACGGACAACGATTTGGTAAGTGTATTCGTCCATCCAAGCGTCTGAGGCAACAAAGTAACCATCTGTACCGACCTTATCTCCCCAAGAGTTTTCAACCTTCCACTTGGTTGATTTGCCATTTTCATCCAAATCAACACCTGTCAAGACCATAGCGTGGGTCATCAAGCTTTCGTTGTAGTCCAAACGTCCAGCCTTGTCTTGAGTGAGTTTAATGTCCATGCTTGATTCAAAGTCATAAACATCTGTCGCAAGGATTCCAGCTTTGCGGTTGCTGAGCTGGCCGACATCAGAACCAAACCAAACAGTCTCACCTGTTTGCATTTGAGCAATCGCCAATTCTTTCAAGCGCTCCATCGGTACGTTGATGTAGCGAACTGCACGGCTACCAACCACATTTCCCAACATTTCAACTGTGTAAGATTGACCGTAAGGCTTGTCAGCAGTTGGTGCGTTGATAACAGAAACATAGTCTTCTAGAGGGAGATTAACATATTTCTTGTAAAATTCTTGTGGAGTAATGCTCTTTTCGCTTTGGTAGTTATTATCTTTATCGCGATAAGCAAAGTCAAACTGACGTGGTGGAAGTCCTAATGACATGGCAAGGAAGTTAAAGATTTCTTGCAAGAGGTCTTCTTTCTTAGCTTGAACAGTCACTTGATCCGCACCAGAAGTAAGCAAGTCACGCAAGATTTGAGCATCTTGACGAAGCAATTTGTTGAGAATGGCATTTAGCTCACGACTGCTACTAGATGAAACAGACTCAGGATAAACTGACTTGGGCACGACACCGTATTTCTCAAAGAGAGAAACGACCATATCCCACTGGCCACCGTCTTGTTGTGGTGTTTGAAGTAGGAATTTAACCTTACGGCTCGTCAAGTCTTGGTCTGCAGTCGCAATGACTTGCTCCAAGAACCAGTTTGATTTCTCATACTTGTCCCAGAAGAATGTGTGGGCCTGTGATAACTCAAAATTTTCCAATTTGTATTGCGAGATGAGCTTGTGGCGGAAGGTGTTGAGGGCTGCGAACATCCAGCAACGACCAGAAGCCTTCTGGTTAGTGACCTTGTCCCTGGTCAAATCCAATGAGAAAACAGGCGTATTGTCTACATGGCTTTGGCGACGTTCTAGGGCTGCAAAAATTCCGTTATGACTAGCAGCATTTTCAATTGCTTGGTATTTGACATTTGCTTCATAGTTGGCAAATAGTTTATCAGTAAATGATTCTTGAATCGCGTTCATAGATTCCTCCTTTTATTCTACAGTCTATTATAACTCTTTTCACAAAGGAAGCAACTGAAAAACATAAAAGGCAAGGACATTCTTCCTCACCTTTTTCAAATATAAACTAAATTAAACAATACCAGCACGGAGAACTTCTAATTCTTCTTTGGTCAAGCGACGCCATTCTCCTCGTTCTAAGTTCTCATCCAAGACTAAAGTTCCCATAGTCAAACGTTGCAAGTCTACTACTTCCTTGCCGCAATAGGCAACCATTCGTTTGACCTGATGGAACTTCCCTTCTGCAATGGTCACACGGATTTGGCTTTGATTCTTTTCTGTATCTATAGACACAAGCTCCAGTTTAGCGGGCTGACAAGTAAAGTCTTTAAGAGGAATTCCCTTGGCAAATATATCCACATCTTCTTGGGTCATGATTCCCTTGACGTGGGCCAGATAGGTCTTATCCACATGACGCTTGGGTGAAAGAAGAGCATGGGCAAGCTGGCCATCATTGGTCAAGAGTAGAAGACCATGTGTATCAATATCCAAGCGTCCTACTGGGAAAACTTCCTTGCTCCGAGCAATATCATCCAACAAGTCCAGAACGGTTCTGTGTTTGGGATCCTCAGTCGCTGAAATAACCCCTTTGGGCTTGTTCATCATGTAGTAGACAAACTCTTCATACTCCAGTACTTGCCCATCAAAGTGAATCTCATCTCTTTCTTCATCAATCTGCAATTTAGCTGATTTTTCTTTTTTACCATTTACAGTCACGCGCCCAGCCTTGAGCAAGTTTTTGACCTCAGTCCGACTCCCCACAGCGCAGGCCACTAAAAATTTATCTAATCTCATAGAACTATTATATCATACCCAAAAGGAGGCTGGTACAATGACCAACCTCCTTTTCGTTTCATACTCTTCAAAAATCTCTTCAAACCGCGTCAACGTCCATCTGCAACCTCAAAACAGTGTTTTGAGCTGACTTCGTCAGTTCTATCTACAACCGCAAAGCAGTGCTTTGAGCAGCCTGTGGCTAGTTTCCTAGTTTGCTCTTTGATTTTCATTGAGTATCAGATTTAAGAAATTAACTTCCTCGTCTCCAGAAAATCGCTAAGACAATCATGGAACCTAGTACTGCCGGAATAATGGCAGTTCCTGCTATTATCGGCCCCCAAGTCCCAAAAAGCAAATGGCCTATAAAGGCACCAATCCATCCGAGAAACATTTTTCCAAAACATCCCATTCGCTCTCCACGATTGGTCAGAGTACCTGCTAAAAATCCCACTAGGAGACCAACGAACATACTTCCTAACATATTATCTCCTTAATTTGCCCAATCTCCGTTACGGAAGAGTGGTACACGTGTCCCATCCTCACGGATACCATCGATATCCATTTGACTAGACCCAATCATAAAGTCTACGTGAACATCTGAACGGTTAAGTCCCGCAGCTTCAAGCTCTTCTTCAGTCATTTCTGCACCACCAACGACGCTAGTCGCATAGGCTGCACCAATAGCCAGGTGATTTGAAGCATTTTCATCGAAAAGAGTGTTAAAGAAGGTAATACCTGACTGAGAAATTGGACTTGGATCTGGTACCAAGGCACATTCACCCAAGGCACGCGCGCCAGCATTTTCATAGACAAGGTCTTTCATGACCTGGTCACCCTTCTCAGCAGTGATATCTACGATTTGTCCATCCTTGAAGGTTACTTTAATGCCTTCGATGATATTTCCGTTGTAGCTAAGTGGTTTTGTAGAGGTTACATAACCATCTGCACGACGGAAGTCAGGCGCTGTGAAAACTTCCTCTGTCGGCATATTTGGCAAGAAGCCTTCACCCTGTGCATTGATAGCACCAGCTGATTCCCAAACGTGGTTCTTCGGCAAGCCAAGTGTCAAATCTGTCCCTGGAGCTGTGTAGTGAAGGGCTGAAAATTGCTCTTTATTAAGCATATCTGCCTTGCTCTTGAGGATAGCAGCGTGTTCTTCCCAGGCCTTAACAGGATCTGCTTCGTAGACACGGCAAGTTTTGAAGATTTGGTCCCAAAGGAGATCAACTGCTTCTTCGTCGCTCGCAGCATTTGGAAAGACTTTTTTAGCCCACTCAAGTCCAGCAGCAGCTGCCACAGTCCAGCTGACTTTATTGGATTGCGTTGCGATACGCATTGGCTTCATAGCGAGTCCCATCGCTTTAGCAGAAGCTGACAACTTGTCAGCATCCACACCGTTCAAGGCACCTGGATCAGATGAACGAACCCCTAGACGGCTAGCCTTGTTTTTCAAGAGATAGTTCATCTCAGCAATCTTGTATTCTGGTACATTATCCAGACGCTCCATCGGTGCGTGGAGGAATTTCTCACGGTTGATGACATCATCTGTCCACTGAACGATAACCTCATGTGCACCCAAAGCATAAGCTTCTTTCACGATTAAATGAGCCAACTCGCGTTGCTCCACATCAATAGAGAGAGCCAAAGTATGACCAGGTTGCACGTTAATTCCATTCGCAACCAACAATTTCGCATATTTTTCTAGATTTTCTTTAAAATTTGGTAAAACCATTCTGTTTTCTCTTTTCTATATTTTTTAGTTTTTATTCAAAGCAGATAGTAGCCCTGCTAGTGCAATAGCACCTGACAATAGTGCTGTTGATAGAAGAATTGTTTGATCAGCAAGTTCCAATTGATACTCAAACACCTTCTCAGCCGGCTTATCTTCCGCAAAAATTCTTAGTTTCATGAAATATCCTCCCTTACTAGTATATCACATATATTGGTATTTTAAAAAACAAGCTTACTGAAGCTTGTTTTAATTAGCTATTACAAAAATTTTGTACATATCTTTCCACTTCTTTTTCCATAGATTGAATCTCACCAATATCCCATCTATTTTTTTTAGAAGTTATCTCTGCCATCATCTGTAATTTTAAACTCTGGCGATGGAATATATCTTCTTTTTCCCATTGTTTTAATTTAGCTTCTGGATAGGAGTTGCCAAACCTAGAGTTCTGACTATCGGTAATAATACAAAGGTTGCCAAAGGAATGTAAAAACTCAGCAGGTAATTGGCTCTCTCCATCATGTCCATTTGGATTCTGAGGATACCAATGTTCTACGGAGCGACGATAAGCAAATTTAAAATCTTTAAACTCAATATCGTAATCTTTCTTCAATTCTTCACGATTTTTCCATAAAACATAATCTACAAAGTTAAAAGCGTAAACAGGAATTGCCCCATATTTTTTGATACTTTTATCTTCGGTAAACAATCTTTCCTCAGCATATCTCACTGCCATTTTTTCAAGAAAATCCTTAAAGAGACTAGCAAATTCTGTTTGATTTAACTCTTCAATATGGTTAAACAGGAATTGCAAGATTTCATATAACCAACGACTATCACGATTAGCAGTAAAGGTCACAGCAAACATGGATTGGAGAAGAATGATGTTTTGGTTAATTTCCGAATCCGAAAACGTATTATTAGTAAAACGTTCTTCGACTATATAATGCTCTTTAGATTTTCCATTTGGTTGATATTCATAATAAGTTCCCTTCTGTAAAAACCATTCATCCTTATTTCTACTTGAAGAATCCGTATTCGAATTTCTAACGATGTAATTATCGAAAATATGTTTTATTCTAAGAAGAAATTCACTAAATTCAATAACCCAAGTTTTATCTTTATTTTTTATATCAAATAGTGCTAAGAGTTTCTTATCATCTAGTTGAATTTCATCAGTTTTCTTACCTTCCGCAATTGCCAATACATGGAGTAAGAATGTTGGAAAATCAATGATTGTAGTATAATCGCCAAAATCTTTTTCTACTTCTATATTTTTTTCATTTATCTTTTTTCCTAATATATCTGATAACTTTCTTCTTTCATTTTGATGAAAATCAATATCATTATAAATATTATGAAATGAATAATTTGTAAAATGCCATCCAAAAATACGTTCCCGTTCTTGAAAGTCATCTGCTCTCTTCCGCCGCATCTTAAACTGACTTGCTACCGGCTTATCAAACTCTGCACAGGCATCCCAAATTCTCGCAAATTTTTGTGCCATTTCTTGATCTTCACCAAATTTAGACATCATTTGTGCCTTAAGAATCTCATGAGCCTCTAGTTGTTCGCCTCGAGAGTTGAAACGTTCGAAATAAAGATTCAAATCTAAATCTTCAGGAAGTATACTCCGAAAAATGATAACCTTCTCAAAAAGATAATCAACGAAAGACTGAGGAGCCAATTGGCGCTCTTCTAACACTTTTTTCAATGCATCTTTAGCATGCCCGTAGCCTCTAGTCAACTCATTTTCATCGCCCTCTGAAATTTTTTGCTTGGTAAATAGCTTTTGAATATTCTCATTTGATTTCTTCCGAGCTGGGAAGGTAAGATTGACAGCTTTCAATCTATCAAAACCAAACTCATGCTTCAAAGCTAAGGCAATCAAATTAAGGGCTGTTGTCCGTTGTTGCCCATCTATGATTTTGAAAATGTCATTCTCTTTATTAACGACTAATGTTCCAATATAGTAGTAATTGTCTCTATTATAGTAATTGTCTCTATTTTCTTGAAAAGCATCCGCCACATCGTTCAACAATTGTTCAATTTCATCATAAGTCCAAGCAAAATTTCTCTGATAAAGAGGAATAGCATAGGTATCTTCATTTAACAAACGATTCACTGATAAGCTTATATGTGTTTCTACCATTTATCTTTTTCCTCTTCTATAATCTTGTCCACAGTATAATTTTCAAATAGCTCTCTATCTATCTTAATCATGAAATCATTCGGAGTGACAGCATGAGATAAAAGTTGAAATAGTTTTTGAACCTCTTTTTGTCTAAACCTTCCACCAGCAACATAGTTCCCTACCGTTGCATCATATATTGCTTTAGACTTAACTCTAGGGTAATAAGACCAAATAAACAAGGTCTCTACTATCTCCTTTGATAGCTCATCTTTTCCAAATCTATCTGCAAAAAGCGAGCAAATATTTAGGAATATATTGTGACACTTGAGGTATCGTCCTTTTGAGCTATTGTAAATGTTCAACATACCTTCTGGGTAAGCTAGATTTTTTTCTTCTCCCTCTGACTCATTGGAGACTCGTAACTTTTTATTTAAAACTTTTTTATACTCTTTAATTGTAAAATGGGCCGATTCAATATACTCAAAAAATTTACTTCCATCAATGATTGGCATAGTAATGGACATGGGGAGATTTTCAATATGACGATACAATTCTAGATATGGAAAGTTCTGATTCAAATCAACGCCTTTAAAATCGTCAATAAAATCTTCTGTAAAACGGAGATAAGATCCATAACGTTTGTTTGTTAATCCTGTCTCTCCTCGCGACCAACGTCTCATACGGAAAAGATGTTTATCAAACAACTCTTTGAGACTTAAATCTTTATCTTCTACAAATCGCTCCCATTTTTCAACAATCTTTTCATCTTCTGAATCTTCCTTGCGAAGATGATAGGCTTTGAGCAAATCATGAGGTTCTAAAGATTTTCCACGATTATTCTGAGAATCAAATAACTGAAAGGCTTCAGATAATCGTTCCTGTGGCATAGTAATCACGGAGACAGAACAATTTTCCAATAAAAAGTTACAAATATCTTTTGCCTGATTTTCGCCAACCAATTGAGTCAAATTTTCCCACTCATTATAATTTTCACTCGCATGATAGCAAGATATCTCTCCAAATTCAGCACTCAGCAGTTGATTAGCACCCTTATAATTCTCTAAATCATCTAATAAATGAAGAAACAAGGAAATAGAAATTAGCCGTTGCTGTCCATCGACAATATCTAAGTATATTTCCTTTTCATGCAAGATTTCATGCAAGATAACGGAACCAATCTGATATTCCTTTTTTCCCATAGCATCTCGTAAATCATAAAAAAGATTACGGATATGTTTTCTGTTCCATTTATATGGTCTTTGATAAGAAGGAATCCGCAAATTCTCTTCTTTCAATAGTTCTCCAACCTTTTTAGAAGTAAATTGAATAGTCATTTTATCCTCATCTATATTTATCTATCATTTCTTGAACTGTTTGCTTCATATCCTCTACTAAAATCCGAGGAGACAAAACAGTAACTGCTTCCCCTTGCCCCAGCAACCAGCGTTTAAGCCCCGGTGTATGCTGACTTTCAAACTTAAAATGAGTCCAGTCGCCATTTTTCCCAACTATTTTTGCATTTGGAAATTGATCCATCACAATCGTCGGATCGTACAAGTACTCGATTTCAATACTGATTTTCTTCCCGATAAAAGCATCTACTCTCTCGTTACGAATGTCGCCATCTCTAAATTTATCTCGATAAGAAATAGAGGGTTTCTCTATATCACTAAGAGACCATGACTGGATGCGATCTACTCTTAAAGTAATATAAGTAGCATGTTTCAACTGGTAAACAACCAGATAGAAATAATGATTATCATAGTAAAGAGAGACTGGCAAAACAGTCTGCTTCTTAGAAGATTCAGAATAAGGTTTTTGATAGATAATATCTAGAACCTGTTCATGCAAAATAGCTTCTGATAAATTCCAAATTTTCTCTATTCTATTTTGTTGATCCGTTAAGGGAGCATAGTTAAGCTTTTCGCTGCCAATGATCTGCTCGATTTCTTTCTGATCATCACGGGGAACTAAAACCAGTAAATTATTTAGTAATCTAGCAATTTCTGGTCTATTTAGTGCTCGATTTTCCAATAAAATCTTTGAAATTACGAGTATATCCTTTTTATTAAAAACTGACTTACTTGCTAAACAATACTTATTCGTTTTACGGTTATAAAGCAAGTCTCCACTATAACTGGTGTTACTAGATAAAATATCACGGAGTAGCGAAAAATCTCTCTGTATCGTCTTTTCGCTAACTGAGTCCCAAACTGTAAGCGTAAAAAGATCGTTAGCAGTCTCTCTTGATCATTCATTTGCAGTCCTTCTTATTATTTTTCAAGCGATGTTAAACATGCTGCCATTCCCCACTTAAAACGCACAATCAAACGAGATTGGACATTTTTCAACTGATCTGGTTCAGAATTACCAGATAAAACAATTTGCTTATTCTTAATATGTTGAGAATTAAAAAGATTAAAAAATTTTTCTTGAATCATATCATCTTTTTCTCCCAATACCTGAATATCATCTACGATTAGGAGATCAAACTCCTCACTTCTAACTTTTTGTATTTCTAGCTCATTTTCCAATAAGTTTTCGGCAGAAATGTATTTTACTCGTTTTTCTGGATTATTCTCAAGAACCTTATTACCAATAGCTTGCAGGAGATGTGTTTTACCCGAACCTGATTCTCCATAAATATAAAGAGGATTATATTTTAATCCTAAGTTCTCTACTACAGCTACGGCCCCTTTCTTTGCTAAATCATTACCATCTTTTTCTAGAAAATTTTCAAGTTGATATTTGTTATTTAATCCTGTATTGTTCATCATTTAAACCTCTAACCTTGCACTTTATATTCAAAACGATTAAAGCAAAATAAACTATCCCTTAGATGATTTCAACTGTACCACTATGCCAGATTCGAAGAACTCAACTACAGATTCAGGCATATTTTTTAAGTCTTCGGGTAAGCAGTCTGAATATACAATGAAGAGTTTGCTTCTTTTCTTATTCTCTTTGAATTGCTGCATCCAGTATTCCTGTACCCTTTGATCAGCCTCTCCCAAAAATTGAACTCCATTCAGAAAAATCAAATCACACTCTGTATACTCCATTTGCAGTTCTATCCATTGACTATGTTTAGAAAAAATCAAATTATCTCTCACTCGATAATATCCAAGTGATGCTATTGGAGTAGCAGGTTTTATTTTAGTTAACGTATAAAACAAATGCCATCTGTCAGTCTCTGAAATACCGCGAATGTAAATACATTGAGAATCTTCTTTTAAGTCTATTTGTGGGAATCCGGTCCAATCACTTCCATCATCTTTCAAGCTTTTTTCAAAATTATAAATTTCCTCTTCAATTGACACATTAGAATCTAAAATTCCTTGATCCACCATATTATACTCTCTTTTCTATTATTTTTAAGAGAATTATAACAAATCAAGTGGACATATTTTGTCCACTTGATCAAAATAAGCAATTTTTTAAAACAACTCATCAAACAAACTTAACTGGTTATCCTCTGGCATATTGCCGAGAATGCCCATTTCATCCATCTTTTCAACCAAAGTTGATGAGAGTCCACCACGCTTACGCAATTCTGTTTTAGAAAGAAATTCTCCCTCTTCACGCGCTCGTACCAACTGCTTGGCAACGTTCTCTCCCAGACCATCCATTGCTACAAACGGCGGAATGAGGGTATCCCCATCGATGAGGAACTCTGTCGCCTGACTACGGTAGAGATCGAGTTTGCCAAACTTGAAACCACGCTCCCACATCTCATTAACAATCTCAAGAGTTGTATAGAGATCAATTTCCACATTAGAGGCTTCGTTGTTTTTGCGTTTTTCAGCAATTTCTTGCATTCTACGTTTAATAGCATCCAAGCCCGCACCCATAGTCTTGATGTCAAAAGCCTTGGCGCGGATAGAGAAGTAAGCACAGTAGTAATAAATCGGATGGTGAACCTTGAAGTAAGCTACACGAAGGGCCATCATAACGTAGGCTGCCGCGTGGGCTTTAGGGAACATGTACTTGATTTTCCCACAAGATTCGATATACCACTCTGGCACCTTATTAGCCTTCATAGCTTCGATGTATCCATTTCGTTCTTCTTCGGAAATCTTTAGCCACAAGCCCTTACGTACCCGTTCCATGATGGTAAAGGCCATCTTGGGTTCAAGACCAGCATGCATGAGGTAAACCATGATGTCGTCCCGACAACCGATAACGGTTGATAGGTCAGCAATTCCTTGCTTAATCAAATCCTGGGCATTTCCCAACCAGACATCAGTACCGTGGGACAGACCTGAGAGCTGAAGCAATTCCGCAAAGGTTGTCGGATGGGTTTCATCGACCATGCCTCGGACAAAGTTAGTTCCAAACTCTGGAATTCCCAGCATGCCCGTAGGCGTTCCGATTTGCTCAGGTGTCACACCAAGCACATCAGTCCCTGAAAAGAGGGCCATCACCCCTTCATCATCCATAGGGATTTCATTGGGATCAATACCCGACAAATCCTGAAGTTTCCGAATCATGGTCGGATCATCATGCCCCAGTACATCAAGTTTGAGGACATTCTCATCGATATCGTGGAAGTTAAAGTGAGTGGTCTGCCATTCAGCCGTCACGTCATCTGCTGGATACTGGACAGGCGTAAAATCGTAGACATCCATGTAGTTCGGAATAACAACGATTCCCCCCGGGTGTTGTCCTGTTGTCCGCTTGACACCAGCCGCACCCTGAGCAAGGCGTTCCACCTCTGCATCACGATAAAACTTCCCATAGTCCCGCTCGTAGCCCTTAACAAAGCCATAAGCAGTCTTGGCAGCAACTGTACCAACCGTTCCTGCACGGAAGGCATATTCCTCACCAAAGATATCACGCACATCCAAGTGGGCGCTAGGCTGGTCTTCTCCCGAGAAGTTCAAGTCGATATCGGGAACCTTGTCTCCATCAAAACCAAGGAAGGTCTCGAAAGGAATATCCTGTCCATTTTTGCTGAGTTTGTGACCGCAGTTTGGACAGTCCTTATTGGGCATATCAAAGCCTGAACCGTAAGAACCATCGGTGATAAACTCGCTGTACTGACACTGACCACAGACATAGTGAGGAGAGAGGGGATTAACCTCCGTAATCCCGATCATGGTCGCAACGAAACTGGAGCCAACAGATCCACGAGAACCCACCAAGTAGCCCCGTTCATTAGAACGTTGTACCAACATCTGGGAAGCCAGATAGATCACGGCAAATCCATTCCCCAGAATGGATGTTAATTCTTTTTCAATCCGTAAGTCAACAATATCTGGCAGCGGATTTCCATAAATCTCAAAGGCTTTCTTATAGGTCAACTCAGCAACTGTTTCTTCAGCTTTGTCGATGAAAGGCGTATACAAGTCCCCCTTAACGACCTCAACAGGCTCAAAGATTTCTGCCAAGGCATTGGGATTTTCAATTACCAGTTTACGAGCCAGTCCCTCTCCCAAGAAGGCAAATTCATCCAACATCTCATTGGTCGTTCTAAAATGGGCTTTTGGCAGAGGAGCTGGTTGGGCATGTTCACCGTGACCAATGGTTCGGTTAATCATAGCCCCCTGTCCTAAACTACGGACGATAATTTCACGGTAAATTTCTTCTTCTGGTTCGATATAGTGGACATTTCCCGTAGCCAAAACGGGCTTACCAAGGCGTTCTCCAACCTCTATCAAACTTTTGATAATGGTCTGGAGTTCTTCCATATCCTTAACCTGCTCCTTGGCAATCAAGGGAGCATAGATAGCTGGTGGCATGACCTCGATAAAGTCATAATACTTGGCCACCTCAACCGCCGCATCCACGCCCTGGGAAACGACTGCATCAAAAACTTCACCTTCTGCACAGGCTGAGCCTAAAATCAAGCCCTCCCGATGGGCATCTAGAACCGTTCTCGGAATTCGTGGCACCCCTTCAAAGTATTTGGTATTGGACAAAGAAACCAACTTAAAGATATTTTTTAGACCTACCTGATTCTTGACATAAATGGTCGCATGCTTGATTCGAGCTTTTTTATAAGAATCTGGACTAACCAAATCAATATTGAGTCTAGCTAAATCCGTCACACCATGTTTTTCTGCTACCTCTTTGATAAAGATGAAAAGCAGACGACCAGTAGCTTCCGCATCGTAATTGGCCATGTGGTGATGTTCCAAAGCCACACCAAAACGCTTGGTCAAAGGCCCCAAACCATGACGTTTATACTCAGGATAGAGATTTCTAGCAAACTCGAGCGTATCAATAACTGGCTGACTAATCTTTGGCAGACCATGACGTTCATAGTTGGCATTCATAAAGCCAACGTCAAAGGTGGCATTGTGGGCGACTAGGACCGTATCCTTACAAAATTCTTGGAATTCTTGCAAAACTTGTTCCAGTGGCTTGGCATTTTTGACATGATCATCTGTAATTCCAGTCAACTCAGTAGTAAAAGCTGACAAGGGATGCCCAGGATTGATAAATTCATCAAATTCAGCAATGACATTCCCCTTGTACATCTTAGAAGCTGCAACCTGAATCAAGTCATTATAGATAGCTGAAAGTCCTGTCGTTTCCACGTCAAAGACCACGTAGGTCGCTTCTGACAAGTCCATCTCCACTTCGTTATAGACGATAGGGACACGGTCCTCCACGATATTGGCTTCCATTCCATAGATTAGCTGGATTCCCGCTTTCTTAGCAGCCTTATAGCCGTGTGGGAAGGACTGGACATTCCCATGGTCCGTGATGGCAACCGCCTTGTGTCCCCACTTAGCAGCTGTCGCAACGATTTCTTCGACCTCTGGCAGAGCATCCATAGTCGACATGTTAGTATGAGCATGAAACTCAACTCGACGCTCTCCTTCTGGCATCAAATCCTTCCGCTCATAGTGAACAACTTCCTGCACATCCTGTACGTTCATAGTCAAATCACGTGTGAAGTTATTCATCTCCACATTCCCACGAACTCGGAGCCAAGAATTTTTCTTAATTAGGTCAAACTTCTGGGCCTCTTCCTCGTTCTTAACCCACTTTTGCATAGAAAAACTTGAAGTGTAGTCAGTCATTTTAAAGTTGATCAAAACACGCCCTGTTCTGGTCACTTTTTGCTCCACATCAAAAACAACCCCTTCAAAGACCAGACGATTTTCCTCCGTCGTCACTTCGATCATAGGAGTAATCTCTGCCTTATCCAGCTTGGGTTTAGCTGCAGCTTTTTTAGCTTGAAAATCAAAGGATGGTTTCTCTTCCGCTGGAGGAGGTGCCATCTGTTCTAGTTGTTCCATAGCACGGAGCGCTTCCTCATTGGCCGCTTGAACAATCTGCTCATTTTCAGCTTGAAAGGCTTCTTCCTGCTCATGAGTCAGCATATCATTCTTCTCTACTTGACAGTTAAAAGTTGGAAATCCAAATTTTTCAAGTTGTTTCGCTAAATTAGGAAGGTGATTCTTCTTAAAGTGTTCCTTATCAATCGCCTCGGAACCTTCAATAAAGAGTTGGTTCCCCTCCGCACGAACTTGCAAATTTTGATAAAGGGACTTAAAACCTTGACTCGAACACGGACCTTCAGAAAAAGCCTCTCTATAATAGGCCTGTAAGAGCTGATTTGAAAATTCTTGAGACCGAGCCTTGATTTCGAAAACAGCTTTATTGCCTGTCTTAGAAAATTCTTCGCTCAAACCTTTCTTTAATTCTAAAAAGATTTCAATCGGTAAAATATTAGAAAATACGAAATGAAACTCCCATACCTTACTAATTTTATGAACCACAACTCGCTCAATATCGGCCTGTGCTAAAGCAGGAGCCTGTCTCATTTCAGCAGGCATCCCCAATTGATTCATCAAAATTTCAAAACTATTTGACATTCATTTTCCTCACATTATTCTCCTACTATTTTACCATATTTAGAAGTATTTTCTAAATCATGACCACCCGTCAAACGGGTGGTTTGTCCCAGGGCTATAAGCCCCAATTACCAGCCAGCGCCTAAAGACGCTGGCTTTCACTTTGTTCAAGCCTTATTACTCTTGACTCGTCACTTGCCTCTCAAAGAGGCTTTAGTATTACTTACCACTATCCCTAAAGGGATCCTCATGTTCTTTTACACTTAATTTATCTAGTGCTATATCATGCTTTTCCTGTTCTTGAATATATTTCTTAATTGTGGCTTCATTAAGCCCTACTGTACTCACGTAATAACCTTCCACCCAGAAATGCCGATTCCCAAACTTGTACTTGAGATTGGCGTGTTTGTCAAACATCATGAGTGCACTTTTTCCTTTTAAATAACCCATGAAACTCGAAACACTTATCCTTGGTGGAATACTTACTAACATATGTACATGGTCTGGCATTAAGTGACCCTCGATAATTTCAACCCCTTTATAACTACACAAGCGATGAAATATTTCGCCTAAACTACTTCGATATTGATTATAGATAACTTTTCGTCTATACTTTGGGGTGAACACAATGTGATACTTACAGTGCCACTTTGTGTGCGATAAACTATGAGCCTTTTGTGCCATATTTTTCTCCTTTCGCTTTACAATTGGCTTGAATACATTTATTGTATCGCGTTCGGAGTTTTTTTGGTATAACCTTCGACGCGCACCCGCATAGCGGGTGGTTTTTTTGTCTCGCACCTAACGGAGCGAGACGGACTAATAGTCACATAAGACAAAAGGAAGCCACTAAGTGACTTCCTTCTAGAGTGAGGACTGATTAGTCTTCACCTTTATTTTTCTTAATGATTTCTTCTTGTACTGACTTAGGTACATCTTCGTAGTGGTCAAATACCATCATGAATGTACCACGTCCTTGAGATGCAGAACGAAGAACTGTTGCGTAACCGAACATTTCAGCAAGTGGAACGTAAGCACGAACGATTTGGCTGTTACCATGTGCTTCCATACCATCTACACGTCCACGACGAGCAGTTACGTGACCCATAACATCACCAAGGTTTTCTTCTGGAACAGTGATTGTTACAAGCATCATTGGCTCAAGGATAGCTGGTTGTGCTGATTTAGCAGCTTCTTTAAGAGCAAGTGAAGCCGCGATCTTGAAGGCAGTTTCAGATGAGTCGACATCGTGGTATGAACCATCGTAAAGCTTAGCTTTAACGTCAACCATTGGGTAACCTGCAAGAACACCGTTAGCCATAGATTCTACCAAACCTTTTTCAACCGCTGGGATAAATTCACGAGGAACCACACCACCGACGATTGCGTTTTCGAATTCGAATCCTTTACCTTCTTCGTTTGGAGTAAATTCAATCCATACATCACCGAATTGACCTTTACCACCAGACTGACGTTTGAAGAATCCACGTGCTTGAGTAGAAGCGCGGAATGTTTCACGGTAAGATACTTGAGGAGCACCTACGTTCGCTTCAACTTTGAACTCACGACGCATACGGTCAACAAGGACGTCAAGGTGAAGCTCCCCCATACCAGAGATAACTGTTTCACCAGTTTCAACGTTTGTTTCAACGCGGAATGTTGGATCTTCTTCAGCCAATTTTTGAAGGGCAATACCCATCTTATCTTGGTCAGCTTTAGATTTTGGCTCAACCATCAATTGGATAACTGGTTCTGGAACGTTGATTGACTCAAGGATGATTTTAGCTTTTTCATCTGTCAATGAGTCACCAGTTGTAGTATCTTTCAAACCAACGGCAGCAGCGATATCACCTGAGTAAACAGTGTCGATTTCTTGACGGCTGTTGGCGTGCATTTGAAGGATACGTCCGATACGCTCACGTTTACCTTTAGAAGTGTTCAATACGTATGAACCTGATTGAAGAACACCTGAGTAAACACGGAAGAATGTCAAACGGCCTACGAATGGGTCTGTCATGATCTTGAAGGCAAGAGCTGCAAATGGCTCTTCATCAGATGCTGGACGAGTTTCTTCTGCGTCTGTATCTGGGTTAACACCTTTGATCGCTGGAATGTCAAGTGGGCTTGGAAGGTAGTCAATAACCGCATCAAGCATCAATTGAACACCTTTGTTCTTGAAGGCAGAACCACACAATACTGGGAAGAATTCAACGTTGATAGTCGCTTTACGAATACCAGCTTTCAATTCTTCGTTAGTGATTTCTTCACCTTCGAGGTATTTCATCATCAATTCTTCGTCAGTTTCAGCAACTGCTTCAATCAATTTTTCACGGTATTCTTGAGCTTGGTCAAGGTATTCAGCTGGGATATCTTCTTCAAGGATATCTGTACCAAGGTCGTTAGTATAGATTTCAGCTTTCATCTTGATCAAGTCGATGATACCACGGAAGTCATCTTCAGAACCGATTGGCAATTGGATTGGGTGTGCATTTGCTTGAAGACGATCGTGAAGTGTGCTTACAGAGTAAAGGAAGTCAGCACCGATTTTGTCCATTTTGTTAGCAAATACGATACGTGGAACTCCGTACTCAGTTGCTTGACGCCAAACTGTTTCAGTTTGAGGCTCAACACCTGATTGTGAGTCAAGAACAGTAACCGCACCATCCAATACACGAAGAGAACGTTGTACTTCGATTGTGAAGTCCACGTGTCCTGGTGTGTCGATGATGTTTACGCGGTGGTTGTTCCATTGAGCTGTTGTCGCAGCAGATGTAATAGTGATACCACGTTCTTGCTCTTGCTCCATCCAGTCCATTTGTGACGCACCTTCGTGAGTTTCACCGATTTTGTGGATTTTACCAGTGTAGTAAAGAATACGCTCAGTAGTTGTTGTTTTACCAGCATCGACGTGAGCCATGATACCGATATTACGAGTTTTTTCAAGTGAAAATTCGCGTGCCATGAGGTTTGTTTCTCCTATTTATTTTTGATTTCTATTCTATTATAACACGATTTTAATAAAAACGGATAGGCAGGACCTACCCGTTCTCAATGTTTTCATGCTATTGTTGGTTTCAACTTGTAGATTTACAAGTTGAATTGAACTCGGGCTAAAAGCTCGGAAAAATAGATAAGCTCTCCTAGAATCTTCGATTCTTCGTCAAGCTTCCTAATTTTCAGTCGCTTTTTTAACGTCCTTAGTATCTTAATCTTACCAACGGAAGTGTGCGAATGCACGGTTAGCTTCAGCCATACGGTGAGTGTCTTCACGTTTCTTAACAGCTGCACCAGTGTTGTTAGCAGCATCCAAGATTTCTTTTGCAAGACGGTCTTGCATTGTGTGTTCACCACGAAGACGAGCGATTGTTACCAACCAACGAAGTCCAAGTGTTGTACGACGTTCTGGACGAACTTCAACTGGGACTTGGTAGTTAGAACCACCAACACGACGTGCACGTACTTCAAGTACAGGCATGATGTTTTCCATAGCTGTTTCAAATACTTCAAGTGCATCGTTTCCAGTAGCCTCTTTGATTTGCTCAAAGGCACCGTAAACGATTGAAGCAGCTGTACCACGTTTACCATCAAGCATAACGCGGTTGATAAGACGAGTAACTAGTTGTGAATTGTAAAGCGGATCTGGCAATACGTCACGTTTTGGAGCTCTATTTTTACGACTCATTTCTCTTTATCCCCTTTCCTTATGCTTTTGGACGTTTAGTACCGTATTTAGAACGGCCTTGTTTACGATCGTTAACACCTGCAGTATCAAGTGCACCACGGACGATATGGTAACGTACCCCTGGAAGGTCTTTTACACGTCCACCACGAAGAAGAACCACACTGTGCTCTTGCAAGTTGTGTCCGATACCTGGGATGTAGGCAGTAACTTCGATAAGGTTGCTCAAACGTACACGAGCAAATTTACGAAGGGCTGAGTTAGGTTTTTTAGGTGTCATTGTTCCAACACGAGTTGCAACACCACGTTTTTGTGGTGAAGAAACGTTTGTTTGAACTTTTTTATGACTGTTGTAACCAACGTTCAAAGCTGGTGATTTAGATTTTTCTACTTTTGATTTACGCGGTTTGCGAACCAATTGGTTAATTGTAGGCATCTACATTCTCCTGTGTTTTTTTATTTTTGGTGATGATACACTTGGTGACAGCTATCATCTGTGTGTACTTTTGCAACATTTGTCAGCACGTCCCTGTACACTCTTGAGAGACCAAAAGTAAAAAGTACCGTCTATTATTGTAACAAAATTTTCCATTGGTTGTCAAGATATTTTTCTTTTTTATTGTTAATTTTAGCTCTTTTGTAGTGCTCCCCCAAAAAAGAAAAAGGAGGAATCCCACCCTCCTAAAGTTAGTATTGTTCCATTCAATCCCATCAATTTTAGCACATAATTGTTTTCGAGATATGATAGTATCACAACCAACCAGATTCTTTCGCAATATTAGCAGCTTCTGTTCGATTACCAGCATCTAGTTTCGAAAGAATATTGGTAACATAGTTTCGGACGGTTCCATTGGATAGATAAAGTTTGTCTGCAATTTCTTGGTTAGAGAAACCCTGAGCGATTCCCTTTAAAACTGCGATTTCTTGCTCTGTTAATGGATTGGGATGCGTCATCACCACTTCCATCAATTCAGGCGAATACTCCTTGCGCCCTTCAAGGACAGTGTGCAAGGTTTGCATGAGGTCTGCAATATTTCTTTCTTTTAATACATAAGCATCTACTCCAGCCTTGACTGCACGTTCAAAATACCCAGGACGCTTGAAGGTCGTCACTACAACCACCTTTGTTTCTAGATTTTCTGCTCGTATCCACTCCAAGACTTCGAGGCCCGTCTTAACAGGCATTTCTACGTCAAGGATGGCAATATCCACAGACTCCTTTTCTAATAGTTGGATTGCTTCTTGCCCATTCTTGGCTTGAAAGACAGACTCTACATCCGGTTGAAGCGTGAGCAACTGGCACATGGCATCTCGCAACATACTTTGATCTTCTGCGACTAATACTTTCATCTATTTTCTCTCCTTATAAGGTAGTCGAACCTGAACTTCTGTCGGTTGTTTCCAACTAATTACCTTTACTTCTCCCGAAAATGGAAGAACACGATCTCGAACCGTATGGAGGTCATCTTCCTTTATAGAAGTAAAGCCACAGCCATCATCTCTCACTGTTAGAATGAGTTCTTTCTCTGTCCGTTCTAATTTTAAGTAGACTTTAGACGCTTTAGCATGTTTGATGATATTGGTCACTAATTCAAGCAAAATCATGGAAGCCGTTGACTCCAATTCCTGAGTTAAGCTAGCTGCATCTAGTTGATTAGCTATTTCCACCTCAATCCCAGCAATTTCTAACATCTTTTTCACAGTCTCTAGTTCGGATGTCAAAGTTCTAGACTTAAGATTTTCCACAATGGTTCGCACTTCACGCATTGATTCTTTGCTAATTTGCTGTATTTCTCTTAATTCCTTTTCCACCTGTGGATAAGCCTCCATCTGAAATAACTGCAAGGCTAAATCTGTCTTGACACTCAACATAGCAAAGGTATGTCCCAAGCTATCATGCAAATCTTGACCGATACGACTGCGTTCATTTTCAGCAAGCAATAGATTTATCTGGGCATTTTGCTTAGCCTGCGCTTCTTTCAAATCCTCGACAATCCGAATCCGAACCAATCCAAAAGTCATTAAATCGACAAAAGTAAGAATTACAAGTAGATAGAATAGAAACTCAACTTCGATTCTCTGAAAAATCAACAGTTGGCTCACAACAAGGACTTGAGCAAGAAGAAAAGTCCAGACATGTAAAGACTTTAAACTACGTACGCTGAAATGATAACTTAAGAGATTGGATAGGAAAAAGAAAAACCAGATATAATTAACAGCAACAAAGGCAGTATTCCCAACTACATAAGTCAGCATGAGGCCCCAATATAGCCAAGATAAGCGCTGGCTCTTAGTTGTTAAAACACCCAAATATGCCACTACAAATAGAATATCAATCAATAAATGCCAGGCAGAAAGCCACCCAGTCACTACAGGTAGAATGGGGAAAAACATAAAAATTAAACTGGCCCAAAACATATAGTGTATGCTTTTCAGTCTTTCAAGCATTAAGCATTCTCCTTATGATCTTGAAGGTAAATGGTCAAACCAAACAAAACTGCTGAAAAAACAAGTAGATAAACTGTGGCTGATAGATTGATGCTACCCTCGTTTAAGAAGGTCTTGAGCAACTCCATCAACTGATAAGTTGGTAGACACTTCCCGATTGCTTGCATCCAGTCTGGAAATAAAGAGATGGGCATCCAGAGTCCGCCTAAAACAGCCAAGCCTAGATAAAGAAGATTGCCCACGACAGACATCAGCTGACTAGAAGGCAAGAGTGTCAAGGTCAAGCCAAGCGCTACAAAAGCTACACTTCCTACTATCAGCAAGAACGCAGCCCCAATCCAGCTTCCTAAAGACATATCCACACCTCTGACCAAGTGCCCAACTGAGAAAACAACCAGGATTGAGACCAAATAATCAATCATCATACTTGTTATCTTTGATAGATAATATTCTACCATATTTACAGGGGTATGGCGCAATGTTTTCTGCCAGTTGTTGATTTTATCGGTATGTAAAACAGTTGGGAATGAAAACATAGCTGTCGACATCATGGAAAAAGCCGTCATGGAGATGAGGTAGTCGCGCATAAAATTAGCCGGTCCACCTGGTGTTTCCTGGTACATGCCTGAAAAGAATAAATAGAAGGCTGTCGGCATCCCTACTGATAATAAATAATAGACTAGTTGCCGTTTGGTCAATAGAAATTCTATCTTATTTAATGCTATCCATCGTTTCATCTTAGCCATCTCCCTTTTGTGTTTCTTCAAAGATTGTATCTAGCAAACTACGGTTATTAACTTCGATTTCTTGTATGCTACATCCTGCTTGAACTAACAGTTCCCAAAAAGCATCCGCTTCTCGTGTGACTACTTGCAAAGCATCTTGTTTTTGTGACCAGTTTTCAACCAAGTTAGACTGCTCAATGACTTCCTTGTATGCTAGAGGAAGGATAAAGTGCTTTTCAATCTCCTCACTGCGCATGGCTAGAGGTGTTGTATCGCGAATCAACTCTCCCTTATTCAAGACCAAGATTCGGTCCGCTGTATGCTCTACCTCTTCGATATAATGGGAGGAATAGAGAATGGTAACTCCCTTAGCTTTTAGTTCCTGAACAATTTCCCAAAAGCGTTGACGAGTTGAAGTATCCATGGCAGCAGTTGGTTCATCTAAAAAGACAAGCTTTGGTCGCCCAATCAAGGTCAAGACAAAAGAGAAGAGACGTTTTTGTCCACCTGACAATTTTTCTGCGAATTGCTCTTTTTGTTGCTGGTCAAACTGCAATAGTTGATCGATTTCCTGGTTGCTCAAGGGATTTGGGTAAATGCTTTGAAAGAAAGCAATCAACTCTTTGACCTTTAATTTCTGAACGATGACATTTTCTTGAGGGAGGTAGGATCTTGTGTAGTCTAACTTAGAGCTCGTCACTGGCAAGCCTTGGATGGATACTTGACCGCTGGAGACCAATTTATCTCCGAGCAAACAGTCCAAGAGTGTTGTCTTTCCAGCACCATTGGGACCAATCAAGGCGACGCATTCACCTTCAGCTACCTCAAAGGAAATATCCTTCAAAATAGCTTTACCCTTGATGTTTTTATTTAGGTTTTCTACCTTAATCATGTTCATCATATTCTCCTTTCAGCCACTCCTTTCCCATCGGAAAGGCGATAAAAATCATAAATCCTAGACCCCAGGCACCGCGAATGGCTTGGTGAAGGAAGGCCTGATCAAACCAACCTGTAAACATTTCTACCAGCCATACCACTAGTGATAGTCCAATAAAAAGATATAGAAACGCTTTTTTCATTTTTTTCTTCCTCCATTTGATACATCTAGTATAATTCTTTAAAGGTAGAATCACTAGATACTTCTGTCACTCGGAAATATGACAAATGTCATAAAAGATTCTATTTAAAAGAATCAAGAAACATTACACAACAAGACACAGAGTAGAAAAGAATCTATAGTACCTCCGTCAAAGTGATATCAAATTTAGACTATAACGTAAACTAATACGCATTTAAAATCAAAAGAGCGGAAATTTTTATCGCACAAAACACATATATTATGGGTAGAACAAAAAACTCTTCAATTACTTTCTTAAAAGTTTGTAAGAATTATACAATCTGTTAAATTTTAATTTATGTACCTAAACTACAGTATTCATTGAACAAATCAGGAAACAAAAAAGTATACGCAATCAAAATGAATTACTGAAATTAAAAAAAGAGAGAAGTAAACTAATTCTCTCTTAATATATATAATATCTAGTTAAAACAAAAAAGATACGCTTACGTATCTCTGTAATGAATCGGGAAGACAGGATTCGAACCTGCGACACCTTGGTCCCAAACCAAGTACTCTACCAAGCTGAGCTACTTCCCGAG